>CAZWVF010000014.1:0-21156 GCA_964637695.1 uncultured Gemmatimonadota bacterium
AGACCAAAGTACTGTCTATGCTCCCCTTTCGTTGAAAAACCTCTGTGAAAGGCCATTCCGGTTTTCGTCCCAATCCAACTTCTGATAAGACTTTATCCAGAGAGATACATGGTGAAAGTGGAGAATCAGGTCAGAAAGATCGACAAGTTCGCCATTATAAGGTGACCTGCATTGAATTCAAGGCGCTGGATGCCAGCAACCTGTGTTGCCTATGTTCCCACGATACGACGGCCAGCCGTTTTTCGAGGGTGCATCAGGCGGGACCTGGATTGCGTACAGGGATATACCGGAACTCATCAGCAATACGCCATTGGGAGCTATCAACATTGGACCATCGGATAACGCATTTTCAATCCTGTATTGCCACTCAAATGCGCCATCAGGATCAAGTGCGGATACTTCATACCCTCTGGGGTGAATGTAAATTTTACCGGATTGACCGATTGTGGCCGCACTCAGCACACGCCCTTTGAATTCTCTTTTCCAGAGGAGGTTTCCATCAGAACCGATCGCATAGATGAAGTGGTCGGTTGATCCAAAGTAGACGGTTCCATCATCCCCGATAACCGGCGTGGCGTAAACGTCTCCCTCAGTCAGATAATGCCAGAGGAGATTCCCCTCCCTGGAGAGCGTATATACTTTCCAGTCCCATAGGCCAAAGCTGAGAGATCCATCATTCGCGATAGCTATGCCAGTTTTTGTCTCAGCGGGGCAGGCCCAGGACCACAGTAAGTTCCCCTGCAAATCGTAGGCTCTGATTCCGCCTGTCGTGCCTATGTAGATAGAGCCATCCGGACCGATAGATGGAGAAGTTGTGGGCTGACCGCCCAGTTGTCTGGTCCATATAACTGATTTATCGGGAGATATCGCATGAAGTTCGTGCGCCCAGGTAGCAATTACTATTCTGCCATCATTCGATACAGCCGGCATACCGTAGAATCCACCCTCCAGTACCATGTCCCATTCAAGCGTACCATCCGGTGTGATTAAGCGAAGGTTTCTTTTCGAATCAATTACCAGAATAGAACCGTTTGGAGAAACGACGGGGGGTGATCGAAGGCTCATAGGAGCTCTATACCACCACTTGAGCGGACCATCCGGATCTAGGGCATACAGATTCGCGTCAAGAGACGATACATAGATTGTCCCATCTTCTCCAACTGCGGCACAGCCTCTGATCCCCCGGTTTGCCTGGAATATCCAGAGCACCTTCCCTTCATAAGACTCGGAAGGTTCGGTTGTACAGGAAGAGATAACTATTGATAGAATGAGGATGGCAAATTGCCTCTGGGAAGTTCCAACAGTCCATCTTTCATGTAACATTTTCACACTGATCATTTCCGGGCGGTATTCCGTGCGTTCCCTCTGTTGCTTGGCCACTCCCCCGAAGCCAGAGCCGGCGAACTGCACTCGAATGCATATAGACAACCATTGGAATCTAGACAGTAGAGCGTCTCGCTACCGACCACAGGAGAGCCATGAAAGCAATGGTCCGCCTGAAACTGCCACTGAAGGGTTCCATCGGGATTTATTGCATAAACACCACCGAACTGGCTGTTTGCATAAATAGTACCGTCAGAGCCTATTGCGGGGCTGGAAACGACCACTCCCTCCTCCCACCTGCTCCATAACTCAGAGCCGTTGCTGCTAATCGCATGGATGAACTTGTCGCCGGCAGCTACATAAACGGTTCCATCCGGACCGATCACAGGTGAAGAGGCCGCACCCACACCCATGGTGATCTCCCTATACATGTGAACAGGGCAAATCCATTTAATCCCGCCCGTTTCATTAATTGCGACCAGATAATCATCGAAGATATCGCCGTCGGCACCCATATACACCGTGCCGTCATCCGCAAGCGCGGGGTGAGTGAAAAACTCACCGACCGTCGGTTCCAGCTTCCAGCGCTCCGATCCGTCCGGATTGAGGGATAACAGGCCTCCGTCCTCAGTCCGCACGTAGACTATTCCGCCGTGCCCGACGACAGGTGCGCATTTGTTGCGGTATGGAAAGAACGGTTCTCCCAGATCGACATCCCACTGAATGATGCCCCCGGGACTGATTGATAACAGCTTCCCCTTCCCGGTACCCACGTATAACGTGCCATCCGATGAAACAGCAGGCGATGTGGAGACCCCGCCTTCTATAACGATCTCCCATAGATGTTCCCCCGTGTACGTAACGGCGTGCAGATATTCTTCGGTACCTATATAGATTGTCCCATCATCAGCAATGACCGGAACTCCCAGATAGTCGTGCGACGTGGCGGTCTGCCAGATCAGAGTGCCATCCGGGTCGATTGCATAGAGTTGCCCGTCAGCACGCAGAGCAAATACGGTCCCGTCGTCGCCCAAAGCTAACGATGAGTATGTGCCATAGAACCGCACCTGCCCGATATCGAAAATCCACCTGATCGTACTTTCAACATAAACTTCGTGAGAGGTGGTGTCCCGTGCACCGCTTGGATCGAATACTGTCAGGACAACATTGTACAGACCTGGTCTCTCGAAGAGGTGATTGCGCATCTTCTGATATGACGGCGAGGTGTCAGAGCGGCCGTCACCCTCCCAATCCCAGCTTACTCTGAGATAGTCGGGTGGATCATCCGGGTCATGAGATCCGCTTGCGTCAAAACGGAATGATGTCCTCATACTGCCGCCCTGGGGATTCACTTCGAAATATGCAACCGGTGGTTCATTCGCCGGTCCCTCATAGACCGGTACTTCATCCTCTGGTTCCGACGGTGACCTGGAGCAGGAAACCATGAGAATAAGAAGCAGGGGAAGGATTGTTGTATCAGTTCGTTTCAGCATCTCAAAGGCCGAAACGAAGAGCAGGAGACGTTTGTTTACCTTTCCAACAGTCCACAGGATTGCGGGTAAACAATTGAGCCAGCCGTCGCGTCAGGGAGTTGGAGCCTGTTCCCATGAAAGAATCTGGAAGAAATCGCTTTGCACTGCTGACCCTGGCGGTATCAATAGCGTTGTCGCTATCCTGCGCCTGCAGTTCGCCTACGAGGCAGCTATCACCAGAAGAGGTTCTTTACCGCCTCCTTTCGATTCCGAGTATCCCACTGCCTCCAGAGACGCCCGAGAACGAGGACAATCCGGCGTTCCTTGTTACGCTACGATACTGTCAGTCAGTAGCCCGGGGTCGTAAAGAAAGTTTCGACTCGTATTTTGAGACTCTTATCGAAGAGGAAGTACCATCCGAGGCTCATGATGACACACTATTCTGGGAAAAATCCTGGGCTGATTCATATTGGACACTGTGGGTCGTACCCTCTGACACCCTCGTCTACAGGATAGACTACCGCACATACTCTTACTACATCGAAGGCTGGATTGCCCCGGGTGGAAAGTCCGGAGCGATTGAATCACTTACCTGGGGATATGTGTGGGCTACAAATGAAGCAGGTGTTGGATGGGAATATCGATCGACGAGCGGAATGAGTTGTGATGTGGCAGACAGCACCAATGGTGGGGGATATATTGATGTTGCAGATGTTGGGATCCCATTCCCGATATATACCCACATATTCAATGCCCACTGGGATGCATTCGGTCACGGGACAAGTACAGAAGGTGACTGGTAGCAGACGCCGGCCGGGATCTCTCCCAACCGGCTGTATCAGCCTTTATTGATTTATCAGCCAGATAGAACCTTGAAATCTTTTTTTACCCGCCAGGCTGTCGCAAAAGATCCATATGTGCGCCTTGCCAATTCGGATGCAGAGAGTGAAGGTTCAAGGGTCAGTTCTGCCCACATGTCGGCGCGATAGCCAGGCCCCATATATACTCTTTCCCTGTATGTTGGATGGTGATCTGCTACATCCTGCGGTGAGAGAATGTCCGTTGGACGCTCTCGAAGTATCCCTGCAGGCACACGGAGCTTTGTTCCTCTAAACCTGGAATCTTCACCTCTTCGCTCAATCTGGAACTCATTGCCAACTCTGAGGAGGTCAATCTTGGGGCCTCGGTACAATTTCTTTAGTCTCAAGAAGCGTCTGTCTCGGTCAAGCCACATCGCAATAGCGGTCCAGAAGGCTTGAATGCGAGGCGACCTTTCCTGTGATATCGCCCGAATTAGACGATTTACATTAACCCATGGATGGTGGATTCCAAGCCAGTTCACAAGAAGGGATAGAACGCGGAGATCATCTTTTTGCATCCCATCTATTGCGGCCGCTATAAGCGTATCTTCTATGTTTGGATTGCCTGCGGCATCAGCAGCGAAGTTCATGCCGATGCCAACCATTGCCTGAGTGAGTTTTTCCCCCTGGGGTAACCGGACCGCTGATATAACTCGTTTAAATGCCATCTGCTAATCTCTCTTGAAGGTCTTCCAGCGTTGCTCTCACGTGATCGGGCCAGTGAGGATGTGCATCTCTTTGTTCCAACCAGGGTCGGATTATCTTTATTTCGTCATCGGTTGGTGCGAGTGCGACACAGTCAGGGATGTCTATCCCCCTGTCACACAGGGCGAAGAGCTTGCTACGAAGAAGGTCCAACCGGCCGAGTGTATGTATTGTTTTGGTGTGTCTCGATATTATTCCCAGTAGACCTAAGGCCGCCCCTCCAACAACAACGCATTCAAAATTAATGCCATGTTCGTTGAGGAATGTGTCGAATGCTTCAATTGTATCAGTTGGAATCATGGTATCATTATAACTGATACCATACATGTGTCAAGTACAGTTGGCTACAACAGGCTATCAATTGGGAAATCAGGGGGCCAGGTACGGCCGATTCGACCAGGTGCGCAGAACCTGAAGAGCAGCTGAAAAGAAAGCGGTTATGCAAACCGCTTCTATTTTTTTCACATAAGTATGGCTTGATATGAGTTAGTAATCGTATGTGGTGGCGCCTATTGTGAGGCCCGATCCAACCGTTAGAAGCGCGACCTTCTGATCCGATTCAATCAGGCCCTGCTCCTTCGTGTATTGGAGTGCCAGGATGGGTGAGGTGGTCAGGGTGTCACCGAATCGATCGAAGACGTTGACGATCTTTTCGTTGGGAAAATCCAGTGTTTTCGACAGCCCGGCGACAAATTCCGGTGAAATCTGTGAAGGGAAGAGAAAGTCTATCTCATCTCTGCTTATATGGTCACTATCGAGCAGTTCTTCCCAGACTGCAGGCAGGAGCGAGAGCCAGGTCTCTTCCAGCTCCTCCTTCTTGCGCACGAAGAGCCGTCCATTCTTCTGAGCCACGCTCACGACTGAGCGGTAGAGGCCGCTGTATTCCTCGAATGTCCTGAAGATAAAGGAACCGAATCCTTGAGTTGCCACCGGGGCAATGTCGAGCAGGGCTGCTGCTCCACTCTCATTGACCGTATAGCTCGGATCGGGCGACCGGTCAGCATTCGTCTCGCTGGCGATGGCCATACCAACACGGATCGTTCCGCTCTGCATCATCGTGGTCAGGACGTGCAGGGCATTCAGCATCCCGCAGCCGCCGTTCTGAAGATCGAAGGAGAGGGTCTGGCGCTGCTGGAATTCGATGTTGATGTTCAGATTCTTCTGAATGAAGCAGGCAAATGCCGGTTCGGCATAGTGGCGGTCGCGGTTCACCCCGGCATTGATCATTACCTCTACATCGGCCGGAAGATAATTCGACGCCTTGAAACACTCTCTGCCGGCTCTGGTTGCATGTTTCAGGGAACCCGATCTCGAGAGCCCTTTGCGGGGGTAGCTGACGCCGATGCTCTCAATGCGGCTGCGAAGCATCTGTCAATCCTCCCTACCGAAGGCGGCCAGGTAGCGTTCGGGCAGGTCGTCCATGGTGTAGGTGGCGTGTGTGATGACGATGCCCGATGCTCCGCTGACAAAGAGCAGTTTGTGGTCCTGCCTGATCTGTCCGTTCAGCATGAATCCGTGCATTACGAGGGAATGGCTCGTGGTGGTGGTGTTTCCATAAACATCGCAGTTGTAGATGTACTCGTGCGGTACAGATTGGCCTATGAAGCGCTTGACCTCCCTGATGCCGCGCGTGACCACCCGCACGGAGGCCTGATGGGCAATGCCGAAATCGACCTCATCGAGTGACCAGCCGGTGCGGTCCACGGCCTTTTTGAGATACTGAGGAAAGTGCTCGGCGCCCTTGCGCTGAAGTCCGACAGCCTTCGTGATCAGGATGCCGCCGGGCCCCCGCCTGGAGGGGATCGAGTAGCAGAAGTGGTTGTGTTTTGCGCCCGATACCATCTCGATGTAGTGAAAGCCATAGCGATCGTCATCTGAACGGTCGATTATCATCGCGGCTCCGCAGTCACCCAGTGTGAGCGCGGCCAGCTGCCCGTCAAATGTGTGACGGATCTCCTTTGTTGCACTCTCGGTCAGCGGCCAGTTATGTTCACCACTGACAACCATGCCGCACCTGATGGCTCCCGTACGCAGAAAACTCTCCAGAACCAGGATACCGTTGAACATGCCGGCGCAGGCATTGACTATATCGAAGTTCAGTGCATTTTCGGCGCCGATTGCCTTTCTGATCAGGGCACTGCCTGCCGGCTCGAAATCCACTTCATTCTCACGGTTGTACTTGGAAATGCTGGTGCAGATGACCATCCCCAGGTCGACTGCTCTGTATTTCGACATCGAGAGCGCACGCTGTGCGGCCTTTATGCCTAGATCGATCGCGTATTCTCCCTTTGCCACACGCCGTTCGTTGATGCCGGTGATTCGCTCCAGATCGAGTCTGGGTCTGTGACTGCACATCTGGAGCAGTTCTGAGGTGGTCAGTTTTTCGGGTGGCAGGTATATGCCCAGGCTCTCGATCTTGATGTTACATTTCATTTCAGAGGTTGTTTCCTTCTCATAAGTCATTTCAATCGACCGGAGAGTCGGTTGATCTGGGGAATATGAAGGTCAGGATGTTCTCACCTTCGACCGTCCTTTCGTAGAGAGTCGTCTCTGCCAGCTGACGAACCAGCGAGAGTCCGCGGCCACCCTCACCGGGATCAACACCTTCCGGCACTATCAGGAAGGGATTGAACTCCAGTGATCGATCCTGGATGGTGAGAGTCACGAATCCGGGAGCTGCCTCTATGGTTACATCCACAGTGCCGTCCAGACTTTCATAGCCGTGTTTGAATATATTCGTGACAAGTTCTTCCACGACCAGCTGAACGGTGAGACTCAGCCGGCTGTCACCAAGCGGGTCGAGCTGCTCCATGCAGAAGCAGGAAAGCACTTCGAGCGTGTCGGGAGCCCACGATACTTCGATATGTGACTTCTGTGGTTCCATTCACGCCTCCGGTCAGCGGATATCGTACGGTTGAGTGCTGTTGAGTGTCAAGACAGGGGGGAGTCTGCTTTGGTATTGAGTGGATATGTCCGGCCCGCGTAGGCTTATTTGAGGATCATGTTTATTCGACTGAACATGGCGACGACCCTCGACGGTAAGATCGCATCGGCTGAACGCCGGATGGTAAGGCTCGGCTCAGAGGCCGACTATAAACGTCTCGATGAACTCCGGACCTGGGCAGATGTCCTGGTAGCAGGAGCAGGAACGATCCGGGCTGAAGATCCTCCCATGGATCTCAAGGATCAGCAGTCCATCTCAGACCGCCGGGAAACAGGACGTCCCGAACACCCGGCGGTCGCTGTGATCACCGGTTCTCTGGATCTGCCTGTCGGCAGAACCTTCAGCACACCTGGTCGCAGGCTGGTCGTTACCACAGATGAAGCAGGGGAACCTTCCCCTGAACTGGCAGCTGTTGCAGAGATCTGGCGGATCGGCAGGGAAAAGGTCGATATCCCGGCATTAATTGAAAGATTCGAAGCAGAGGGACTGGAGAATATCCTGCTGGAAGGCGGAGGCAGAACGGCAGCGTGTTTCTTTGAGTGCGATCTTGTGGATGAGCTGTTCATAACAGTAACCCGATGGGTATTGGGGGATGACAGGGCACCGACTATTGCGGATGCTGAGAGTGAGTTCGATCATTACAATCAATACGAACTTCTGAAAATTGAGCCGACAGAGGAAGAGGTCTTCATGCACTATCGGCGACGAAAGGATGCCGGATGAGTTCGTCCATGCCGACACTGTGCGTTTTCGGTGATGGGGAGATGTCCGGGGTGGTACAGAGTATGGCGCGTTCGTGGAACATAGAAATCACGAACGTATTGAGTGGAAATGATCTGCGCAACGGGTGGCCGCGCAAGAAGGGAGATCTTAAGGGCGCTGACGTGGGACTCGATTTCTCGGCTCCCGAAGCCGTTCAACAGAATGTCCGCAGAGCGGTCAGTCTCGGTCTGCCCCTGGTGGTCGGAACAACCGGCTGGCAGGACCAGGTCGCTGAGGTCGAAGCAGCAGTCGTGAATGGGGACGGTTCGCTGCTGTACGCACCTAATTTCTCTTATGCCCTGAGTGTTCTTGTATACGTATTAAGGAGAGCCGCGCTCCTCTTTGAGGGAGAGGAATTCGATCCCTTCATCTGGGAGAAGCATCACGCCTCAAAGGGAGATTCCCCGAGCGGGACGGCACTTTACATGGGAGAGATCCTGCTCGACGCCCTCGAACACAAAGATCTTCTGCACATGGGGTCGGGTGCGGGCCGGATCGCACAGAACCAGCTCAGCATCGCCTCCATACGTGCAGGATCCGATCCGGGTCAGCACACCGCGGGATTCGACGGCCTGGACGAAACCCTTGAATTCGTTCATACAGTGAGAGATCGCACTGCATTTGCTTCAGGTGCCATCAGGGCGGCTTTCTGGCTGCACGGCAGAAAGGGTGTGTTTACGATGGAGGATCTTGTTGAAGATATGGTCGTAAAGGCTGAAACGAGGAAATCAGAGCGGCAGCGGGAGGAGTAACACCGGTAGATGGAGAGAACAGACTCGAATAACAGTGCCGATCTGCAGTGGATGCGCACAACGCTGGAGCGTGCGTACGATGCAGGAGCTGGCGATGAAGAGGTGGACGCGGCTGAGGTCAATCGTGCTGCAGGTGCACTCATCGAGTCTCTCGGGACGGGCATGATCAGAGTAGCAGAGCCTCAGGGACACCGATGGTCTGTAAATGTCTGGATCAAGAAAGGTCTCCTTCTGGCCCGGGAAATGGAAGGGCTTCTATCCCGGGAGGCCGGGAGGTACATCGCGTCCGATATCAGTGTCAAACACACGAAAAGTATAGGTCTGGCCGCGTTCATCGATGAGGGAGTGGTGATGGAGGAGGGAGTACTGATCGGAGAATGTGCCCAGATAGGCAAAAGAGTACACTTCTCGACTGATGTGAAACTGGGCGGCATGCTGGAACCTGTCGATGCATCTCCCGTGATCATCGAGGACGATGTGCATATAAGCGGAGGGTGCGGTATTTACGATGGCACCCTGGTCAGGAGAATGGCTGTGCTGGGTGCCGGTGTTATCCTGACGCGATCAATCCCTGTTTATGATGTAGTGAAGGGAGATGTCCTGCTTTCTGTGAAGGATCGACCGCTGGAGATCCCGGATGGAGCAGTGGTGGTGCCCGGAACGCGCAGGGTCGATGGTGAATGGGGAGCGGTTCACGGTCTTGGTCTTCAGTGTCAGATCATAGTCGGCTACAGGGATGAGGGGACATCTGCCCGGGCCTCGCTTGCAGAGGCGGTCCTGCGCCCGGAACAGTTCAGGGGAGGGTCATGAAAGACTGGCTTCGATTCAATTCGCTTACATTCCGCGGATATCATGGCGTATCACCGGCTGAACGCGAGAGGGGACAGAATTTTGAGGTGGATGTCGAGGTAAGTTACGACCAGCAGCAGGCAGCTGATTGTGATGACCTGGCCATGGCGGTGGATGCCCGCGACGTATACAGACTGGTCAGGGATGCGGTGGAGGGGGGTCCCTGCAGCCTGGTGGAGAAACTCGCACAGCGGATCGCTGATTCGCTGCTCGAACTGAATCGTGTTGAGCGTGTAGTGGTCAGGGTAAGGAAGCCGGAGGTCCGTTTCACAGGCGATGAGAATGAAGGATATGAGGTGGAGATCACCCGCCCGTGAAGATGGACGTCTTCCTGGCTTTCGGTTCAAATCTGGGTGATCGTATCTCTGCAATACAGACCGGTATTGAGTTCCTCGAACAGGGAAACATTGAACTGGTGACCCTCTCCAGTTTCTACGTCAGCCGCCCGAAATACCTTTCTGATCAACCTGAATTCGTGAACTGCGTGGGTCATTTCACGACAACGATTACTCCAGGGGAACTGTTGGATTCCTGCATGGATGCAGAGAAAGCTGCCGGTCGAGAAAAGAGGGAGCGGTACGGTCCCCGGGAACTGGATGTGGATCTGCTGCTGTTTGGTCAGCAGAGTGTTTCGGAAGCTGATCTGGAGATTCCGCATCCCGGGATACCCGAGCGTCTATTCGTTCTGGTGCCCCTGGCAGAGGTATCGAGAGAACTCATTGTGCCTGGAATGGGACCGGTGAACGAGCTGCTCGAAAAGGCCCGCAATGCACTGTCTGAAGAGGAGGAACCGACGATCCTTGAGGGAACAGGGTGAGTGTGCGCCAGCCGATAAGAAGTGATCTGGCTTCGCGTTCCGAGACGCGGGGACTCTCCTACCTGGTTGTGGAGGGACCGGCCGGTTCGGGCAAGACTGCACTGGCCAGCCGGCTGGCGCGAGACCTGGGTGGACGGCTGGTCCTGGACAGGGCCCAAGAGAATCCCTTCCTCGAAGATTTCTTCCGCGATCCGAAACGATTCGCATTCAAAACCCAGCTCTTCTTTACACTCTCACGCTACATGCAGCAGGAGGTGATCGCGCAGCAGGATCTCTTCCATACCCTTCTTGTCAGCGACTATCTGTTCGTAAGAGACCGGATACATGCGTCGTTGATCCTCGATGACCGGGAACTGGCGCTTTATCAGAAACTGGTCGGACTGATTGAAGGAGATATGCCGAGACCCGACCTGGTTATTTACCTGCAGTACGACGCCGATACTCTGCTCGACAACCTTATGGGAAGAGACGGGAAGCCGTCTGTCCCGATCAACAGGGAATACATGATCGCGGTAGTGGAAGCGTACAATTACTACTTTCTCCATTTTGAAGAGGCACCGCTGCTGATCATAAATGCAAAAACAACCGATCCGGTCGGCAATCCCGACGCGATGGCCGACCTGATCAGGGAACTGGATAAGCCTCACTCAGGTATTAATTACTATTCGCCGGCCCCGTAGGAATCTGCCTCACTTTCGGCGCTTTCTCCGACAGGCTCCTTTAGGTTATTTTAACTGGGCATGAATAAATCCGGATATCGTAACACGTTAACGGAAGGAATTATCCTGTTTCCGGGAGTCTGCATGTGAAGGAAGCGCGGTATATAGCCATTGAGGGGCCCATAGGGGTCGGCAAGACCAGTCTTGCCGCGCTTCTGGGCAGAAGACTTGGTGCCCGTCTGGTTCTGGAACGGCCCAACGAAAATCCCTTCCTCAATGACTTCTATAAGGATTCGCGGCGCTACGCTTTCAAGACACAGCTTTTTTTCACACTCTCCCGGTACATGCAGCAGCAGGAATTCGATCAGCAGGATCTATTCCATGATCTGGTGATAGCCGATTACATGTTCGCCAAGGACAAGATCTTCGCCTATCTGACTCTCGATGATAAGGAGCTGGCGCTCTACGAGAAGCTGATCGACCTGATCGAACCGCAGATCCCGGTACCTGACCTGATTATATACCTGCAGGCTACTACAGATGTACTGTTGGAGCGGATAAGACAGAGGGGCCGCAATTACGAGCGGAGACTCTCCGAGGAGTATCTCCGTTCCCTCAACGAGGCATACAACTACTATTTCTTCCACTACGATTCGAGTCCGCTGCTGGTCGTGAATACGAGCGAGATAGACTTCGTGCACCGTCAGGTCGACCTCGACGACCTTATAGAGGAGATAAAGCGGCCTCACGCAGGCACCACTTTCTACGGTCCCGGAGCTGCCGAGTCATGAGCGCAAGTCCCTCCCTGGAACCGGCAGGGGAAAAGGTTACAGTTCGAACGCTGCGCCGGATGAAGGGTGAGAATCGGCCCATTGTCTGTCTGACCGCATACGAAGCTCTTACCGCCCGTCTGCTGGATGAGAGCGGAGTCGATCTGATCCTGGTCGGTGATTCGGCCGGAATGGTTATGGCCGGCCGCAAGGATACGCTCGGAGTGACCCTCGAAGAGATGCTCCACTTCACGCGCTGGGCAGCGCAGGGTGTCGAGCGGGCCCTGCTGGTCGCGGATATGCCCTTTCTCTCATATCAGGTGAACGCCGATGAAGCAGTCCGCAATGCAGGGCGGCTTATGGCCGAGGGTGGGGCGGAAGCCGTAAAGCTTGAGGGGGGCCGGCAGATGGCGCCCACGATCCAGCGTCTGGTATCTGCAGGCATGCCGGTTATGGGACATATCGGCCTGACTCCGCAGAGTATAAACGCTTTCGGTGGCTACGTGCTTCAGGGTGTGCAGGAGGAGGATCAGAAGCGCCTCATCGAAGACGCCGCAATCCTCGAGGATGCGGGCTGCTTCTCCATAGTCCTGGAAAAGATCCCTGCATCTGTGGCCGGGAAGGTCACGGCTGCTGTGAATATTCCTACGATCGGGATCGGAGCTGGTACCGGTTGCGACGGGCAGATCCTGGTCACGCAGGATATGCTGGGTCTCTTCACAGACTTCAGACCGAAGTTCGTTCGAAGATATGCCGAGATCGCAGAGGATATCGTCTCCGCGATTTCAAAGTATGTCGATGATGTCCGATCCGGTTCCTTTCCGGGCCCGGATGAATCGTATGATCTGGACGAAGGGTAGCGGGGGGAGAGTAATGGAACAGTTCCAGCGGCCCGCCAAAATGCTGGAATGGTCAAGAGGGAAGCGGTGTGAGGGGGATTCCATCGCTTTCGTCCCCACGATGGGGGCTCTGCACGAGGGCCATCTCTCACTGGTGGATCTGGCTGCGGAGAGGGCGGATCGCGTCGCCGTCAGCATTTTTGTAAATCCAGCGCAGTTCGGTCCCTCAGAGGATTTCGATGAATATCCCCGTGATCTGCAATCTGATCTCAAATTGCTTTCCGAACGAAACGTCGATGCTATTTTCCTGCCGGAAACCGCCGATATCTATCCGGCAGGCAGTTCGACCTGGGTGACGGAGGAGGAATTGTCGAACAAACTTGAAGGTTTCTCCAGGCCTGGGCATTTCCGCGGAGTAACAACAGTTGTGGCGAAACTACTCACGATTGTAGAGCCCGATATCATGGTTGTGGGTCAGAAAGATGTCCAGCAGGCCGCTGTTATAAAGCGATTAATCCATGACCTTAAATATCCAGTAGAACTTATTACAGGAAAAACAGTTAGAGAGCCTGACGGTCTGGCTCTTTCAAGCCGTAACAACTTCCTTTCCGACGAAGAACGGCAGCAGGCTGTCTCTCTTTATGAATCGCTGATGCTCGCTCGCGAGATGGCGGCCGGAGGAGAGAGGAATTGCAGTGTAATCGTAAACGCCATGCGGCAGAGGATAGAAAAAGAGCCCTACGCCCGGATCGATTATATAGCAGCAGTGGATCCCGATACCTTTGATGACCTGGATGAAATGTCTGTATCGACCCTGTTCTCTCTTGCCGTATTCGTCGGAGATACACGCCTGATTGATAATGAACTGATAGATGGAGGAGATTGAAGAATTGGGGAATGTACCTGATTGCGGGATTGTACTTGCTGCCGGGGAAGGCACCCGAATGAAAAGCCCGCTTCCAAAAGTTCTCCATCGTGCCGGTGGGCGTACCTTGATCGACTGGGTGTTGACGACACTGAAAAGAGCGGGTGTCGGACAGATCATAACAGTAACCGGCTTCGGAAGGGAGGCGATTGAAGCAGAGCTGGAGGAAAGACACCCCGACTCGAAGATCGCAGTCCAGCAGGAACAGCTCGGCACCGGTCACGCAGTTCAGTCGGCACTACCCCTTATCCCGACAGATGCGCTTCTGGTTGGTGTATTCAGCGGAGATACGCCGCTGCTCACTGCCAGGATCGTTCTTGATCTGGCCTCCGAACATGAGACGCGGAATGCCGATGCCACGATTCTGACGGCGGAATTGAGCGATCCATCCGGTTACGGCAGGGTAGTCCGGGATGGAGAAGGATTTGTGGAGTGCATTGTCGAGGAGAAGGATGCCGACCGGGAGATGTTGAAGATCAGAGAGATCAATGCGGGTGCGTATGTTTACAACAGATCAGCCCTCGATGAATCACTTGCACAGCTCCGGAATGACAACGCCCAGGGTGAGTTCTATCTGACCGACACGATCGGCATACTGAGTGAAAGCGGCGGCAGGGTGGCGGCATACAAGGTCCCGGGAGATGCCTCTGAAGTAATGGGTATCAACACGGTCGAACAGCTTATCGAAGCGGACCTTCTTCTGAGAGAACGGGAGAGAAGCTTGTGAGAAATAACGGCCGGACATCCGGCGACGGAAAGATCCGGGGCTCAGTAAGCAGGCGGATCCTGACATATATCGGAGTACTGGCATCTGTTGTAGTGGTCGTGGTGGCTGTGGTTGCTCTGATGATTACCCAGCGGCCCGAAGGCAGAGATCCGCGATATGCTTTTGCCGAACTTGAAGCGGCACGCGGCGTCGAATCACCCGATCAACGCCCGCAGGTGGAGATATTGAATGGATGCGGTGTTTCGGGCGTAGCCGCACAGGCTCACGAATACCTCAGAAGACTCGGATTCGACGTTGTCAACGTAGAGAATGCCCGTGCATTTGATTACGAGAGAACACTGGTTATTGACCGCGGTGGTAATGAGGGAATAGCCCGCAGGATCGCGCGTTTTCTGGGCACAGAAAATGTGATCCGCCAGGTCCGGCCCGAACTGATGCTCCAGGTGACGGTTATCCTGGGGAAGGATTACAGGACACTGAAGCCGTATGGTGAGGTTGAACCCTGATGACTCCTCAAGATGAATCGGAGTCGAAGGAACGTTCAGAGCTCAGAGTTGGTGCTGCTCCCGAAGTTGCACGAGGATTTGCCGAGGCAGCTCTGAGCAAGAAGGCAACCGACCTTGTCATTCTCGACCTGAGGAACATCACCAGCCTGACCGATTTCTTCATTGTCGGTACCGTTTCGACCGATGTGCATTCCCGTGCGGTTGAAGGAGCCATCGTTGACTGGGCCAGGGATGAACTTCAGCTGCGTCCCTGGCATATTGAAGGGGCTGAAGGATCACGCAACTGGGTCCTGCTCGACTATGTCGACGTTGTGGTTCATCTCTTCCGGCCTGAAGCACGTGATTACTACTCCCTCGAGAGATTGTGGGGCGATGCACCGGTGGAAGAGATAAGAGATCCCAAGGGGAGAAACAATGCCGCTGCTTGATGCCACTGAGACAGCGATTCGGCACGCTTTTCTCTCTGCTGCTTCAGCACAGGGGTGGGATGTGACCGCGCAGGATATAGTAGTCGAGATACCACGGGATCCCGTACACGGTGACCTGGCCTCGGCCACCCCGCTTTCACTGGCAGGGAAACTGAAGAAGAACCCCCGCGAGATAGCTGAGGTCCTCAGTGAAGCAGTAACCGGTGAACTCGCCGACTCGGGAATCCCTCTCGACCGGATAGAGATAGCCGGTCCCGGCTTCCTGAATTTCTACATGAAACCTGAATGGCTGGAGCAGGGACTGATTAAAGTTCAGAAAGAAGCCGGTGATTACGGCCGCAGCGACCGGATGGCAGAGGAGGAGATCCTCTTCGAGTTCGTATCCGCCAATCCGACCGGACCGCTCAACGTGGTCAGCGCCCGGGCCGCGGCGACAGGCGACGTACTGGCAGCCCTCTGCGATGCGGCCGGTGCTCGTGTTGGACGGGAATTCTATGTAAATGACACCGGGCGGCAGGTCAGACTGCTCGGCATGAGCCTGGAAGCCAGAGTCAGGCAGCAGCTGGGTGAAGAGATTGAGATCCCTGAAGATGGATACCACGGCGATTATCTGGTTGATATGGCCTCCGAATTCCTCTCAGAAGGACTCCCGGCGTGGTGGGAGAGTGATGATGAAGAGAAACGGATCGCAGAGCTCTCCGGATGGGCCGTGGAACAGGTTCTGGTGCTGCAGCAGGAGGCTCTGGAGGGATTCGGACTCCGTTTCGATACCTGGTTCAGAGAGTCGAGCCTGTATGAAGCAGGATCGGTGGATAAAACGCTCGAAGAGTTGAAGTCGCGCGGTTACATATTCGATTCAGAGGGAGCAGTCTGGTTCAGGTCAACCGATTTCGGCGATGAGAAGGACAGGGTTCTGATAACGGGCGACGGTCGTGCCACCTATCTGCTCCCCGATATCGCCTATCACAGGGATAAATTCGACAGGGGATGGAAAACTCTGGTCGACCTCTGGGGGCCCGATCACCACGGTTACATAGCGCGGATGCACGCCGCGCTCCAGGCGCTGGGCCATCCGGAGGACTCCTTCCGCGTTCTCATAGTACAGCAGGTGAACCTGCTGAGGAGCGGGGAAGTTGTCAGGATGAGCAAGCGGGCAGGGCTTACAATAGAGATGAACGAACTGGTGGAGGAGGTCGGAACCGATGCTGCCCGTTTCTTCTTCCTTATGCGGGGAACCAGTACTCACCTCGATTTCGACCTCGATCTGGCTGTGGCCCATAACGATGAGAATCCGGTCTTTTACGTTCAGTACGCGCACGCCAGGATCTGCAGCATAATCAGGAAGGCGGAAGAGGAAGGCATCGATGTGAAGGGGGAGACAGCCGGGGCCGACCTGTCGCTGCTGTCGGCGGCCGAAGAGAGAGCACTACTGCGTACGATTGTGGAGTTTCCACGCGTTGTTGCAGAAAGTGCCGGGGCCTTCGAACCGCACAGGATCCCGGCTTATCTGCGTGAACTGGCCTCGGGCTTCCATGCTTTCTACCACAGCCACCGGGTAGTGGGAGCTCCCGACGGTCCTCAGGCCGCCCGGATGGCACTCTGCCTGGGTGTAAGACAGGTCCTGGCCAACGGCCTTCGAATGCTCGGGGTTTCCGCACCTGAGAAAATGTAGAGTTGCTGTGAGGGCGGTCTGCACATATCATTGAGTTGGATATCTGCCTGCCCGTCCGTTGAAATCGTCTCAGTGCCGTTTGGCCGCCGTAGTGGTGCGCCATGCCTGCACATGAAAGTGTAATCTGGATAATTAGGAGGCCCGAGATAGATGATTAAAGTTACCGTGAGAAGCGGTGCCGTACGCTCAATCCTCGCTTTACTGGCTGTTTCTGTACTGGCAGGCTGTGCCCCTCCGGAAGTCACTTCGGCCAAATTATACCAGCGGAACCAGGACTGGGCGAATATGAGGGCGTCGCTGGAGAAAGCGATCGAACTTTACCCCGATAATGCTGAAGCGCACAAACTGCTGGGTGATCTGGAAGTCCAATTCTCGAACTGGGAAGCAGCCAAATACCACTACGACAGGGCAGCAGCATTGAATCCAACCCAGGCCAGGGTAGTCAACAGGATCGTCGAAGGGTACTGGACCACCAACTACAACAGCGGTGTGGCATTGATCAACCGGGGGGAGCTTGAGCAGGCTGAAAGCCAGTTCAGTGTCGCCACGATCCTGATGCCAGAGAGAGTCTCCGCCTGGTACAACCTCGGCTTCGTCTACGGACAGACAGGCCAGGTGGATAAGGCGATGAGGATGTACGAAAAAGTTCTCGAATTGGAACCGGATTATCCAGGTGTTCGGATGAACATGGGGATCATGTACTTCAACCAGCAGAAATATCAGGAGTGTATAGACTACCTGGAGCCGATCGTAGATACGCTCATGGATGACGCCGGTACCATTGCCTCATTGGGATTCTCCTATGTGAGCACCGGTGAGAGGCAGAAGGCCCTCGATCTCTATGATAGAGCCCTTGAAATGAATCCGGACAACCTGGACAACCAGTACAACATGGCCTACCTCTACCTGCAGGAGGGGGACAACAAGAGCGCACTGCCCTACCTGATGGCGGTGATAGAGCTGAATCCGTTCGACGCGGATGCCTTCCGGCAGATCGGTTATACCTATACGGACGAGGAAGATTACGAGAGCGCATTCCCCTACCTGGAGAAGGCATCAGAGCTCGATCCCAACAACCCGCTCGTCTGGAACTTCCTCGGCATCTACTACATTCAGAGCGGACAGATTGAGAAGGGTACTGCAGCATTCCAGAGGGCCGAACAGCTCAGAGCGCTCTTGGGCACGGAGCCTGATTCGACGGCGATTCCGCCTCTGCCAGGCGTATAAGGGCGATTTTAGATTCCTCCGATTTCCTCTGTGGAGGTCGGAAGGGCAAGATGTTCCGGCAACGCGTCGATGTCCTGAGACATCGGCGCGTTCGCACATTGTGAGGGAGAGCAGGTGACCAGAGACTCAACCAGATCAGACCACTTGCGTGAGGAGCTTCTCAGGAAAGGTGATGCCCCGCATCACGTGGCCATCATCATGGATGGCAACGGACGGTGGGCGCAGAAACAGGGTCTCGACCGGATTGCCGGTCACGAAGCCGGTGTACGGACTGTAAGACGGATTGTAGAAGCGGCTCACAGTGCGGGAGTGGGCATATTGAGTCTCTATGTATTCAGCCAGGAGAACTGGAAGCGACCTATCGGCGAAGTACGCTCCCTGATGTATCTGCTCAGCGAAACCATCGAGCGCGAAGTCGACGACCTGAAGCGGGACAATGTCAGGCTGATCGTCACCGGAGACCTGAGTGAGATACCGCCCGAACCACGCAGCGGCCTGCAGCGTGCGGTCGAGCAGACCTCAACAAACGACGGATTGGTTCTCAACCTGGCGCTTAATTACGGAGGCCGTAGGGAGATCCTCAGGGCGATCGAACGGCTGCTGGCCAACAGGCTCGCAACGAGCAGGATCGGCCCGGTTACGGCCGAGGAATTTCAATCGTATCTGCAGACAGAGAAACTGCCCGATCCGGACCTGTTGATCAGGACGAGCGGGGAACAGCGGATCAGCAATTTCCTCCTCTGGCAGATCGCTTACACGGAGATCTACTTCACCGAGACTCTGTGGCCCGATTTTGACGAGGAAGCTTTCTTTCAGGCTCTTCTCGATTATTCGGATCGGGAACGCCGCTTCGGGAAAACCAGCGACCAGATAAGCAGGTAATAATTGTCACTGTCGGACCTTGCTGTTCGAACACTTGTAGGAATTGTAGGCATACCTCTGCTGCTTGTATGCACCTTCGCGGGCGGATGGATTTTCTTCATTCTGGTTACACTTGTAGCACTCATCTCGCTCAGGGAGCTGTCACGTTTCTATGCATCCGACAGGAGTCTCATCCCAATTAGAGTAGTCGGATCGCTTGGAGTTGTAGCTCTGATGGTCGATGGATGGATGTGGTCCGGGGCGCACTGGGGGTGGCTTCTGGTTGCCGGCACGGGATTGATCATGCTGGTCGAGATTTTCCGCAGTGATCCGCGGCCGGAAGCAGTGATTGGCGGTACTGTTGTTTCGTGGCTCTATCTGGCCATACCACTTTCTCATTTCATGTGGTTGAGGGGGTCGGAAGGGATTCTCGGTTATGTTGGTGGAGGTGGTGCGTGGCTTGTCTTTGCACTCTGGCTTATCGTCTGGATCTCCGACACATTCGCCTACCTGGTAGGACGTACGTGGGGTCGAAAGAAAATTATACCGGCCGTCTCTCCCAATAAAACGTGGGAAGGAACCATCGCAGGTTTTATATCGGCGGGTCTGACCAGTATGGCATTTTCACAGATTCTGCCTTCTCTGGGATGGACTGTTTCTTACGCGGCTATGGTGGGCCTTGTGATCGGCGTTGCTGCTTTGTTGGGCGATCTGGCCGAATCGAGGCTCAAGAGAGGAGTGGGGGTGAAGGATTCCGGTACAACCCTGCCGGGGCATGGCGGCATCCTCGACCGTTTCGATTCCATTCTTTTCTGCGTGCCTGTACTCTACTATCTCCTGATGTTATAACGGATGTGTCGAACTTGAATCCCTTTCAGAACAATCAGAACGATTAGAAACGCGATGGATCGTTACTCGATATCGATACTGGGTTCCACCGGATCTATCGGCAGCAGTGCGCTTGAAGTTCTGGAAGGATTTGCTGCAAATGGAGACGAGGTATCTGTGACGGCCCTCACCGCCAGATCCTCTGTTGAGGAGCTTGCCGCGCAGGTCAGAAGGTGGAGACCGGCACTGGCGGTAGTGGCCGATGATACCATGCTGCCTGATCTGCAGCGGCAGCTGGATGGTTACAACGGCAAGACTGAATTGCTGGGCGGATTGGAAGCAGTTAACAGAGCGGCAGAGCATGAAGAGGCAGAGATTGTATTGAATGCCCTGGTCGGCAGCTGCGGGCTGGTTCCAACCATGCGCGCCCTCGAAACAGGCAAGCGGGTAGCGCTGGCAAACAAGGAAGCTCTGGTAGTGGGTGGTACGCTTGTCACGGAGCTTGCCGGAATCCCTTCAGCCGACGGCCGGCCCCGCCTGATGCCGGTGGACAGCGAACACAGCGCACTCTTCCAGGCTCTGGGTGATCATCCGGACGAAGAAGTGGAGAGACTTATCCTTACTGCCTCTGGTGGGCCCTTCAAGGAAACCCCTGTGGAGGAATTCGAATCGATCACGCCTCAGCAGGCGCTTCAGCATCCTACCTGGAATATGGGGGAGAAGATCACGATCGATTCGGCAACATTGATGAATAAGGGACTGGAAGTAATCGAGGCGCACTGGCTCTTCGGTCTTCCTGTAGAGAAGATAGGAGTGGTTATCCATCCTGAGAGCATCGTGCACAGTCTGGTCGAATTCATTGATGGCAACTTACTGGCTCATTTTTCCGTTCCAGATATGCGGCTGCCCATACAGTACGCTCTTACCTACCCGAAGAGAAAAAGGATGGCTGTCGGAGAGAGGCTGGGAATCGAGGAACTGAGTACACTGAAGTTCGAATCACCCGACGGGGGAAAATTCCCCGCTCTCGGTCTCTGCCGGCAGGCAATCTCAACCGGCGGAACAATGCCGGCTGTTTTAAATGGAGCGAATGAGGCTGCTGTTGTGTCTTTCCTCAGTGGAAAGATATTATTTCCTGAAATAACAGATACGATCGGCAGGGTGATGACCGAGCACAAGGTTGTGGACGAACCCGATCTTGAAGAACTAATTGCGGCTGGCACGTGGGCC
>CAZWVF010000014.1:21256-22617 GCA_964637695.1 uncultured Gemmatimonadota bacterium
AGATCCGGGAGAAAATCACAGTGACGATAATCCTGCCACTTATACTTGCACTTGGACTTCTGATCTTTGTGCACGAACTGGGACACTTTGTAGTAGCCAAAGCTGTGGGGGTCCGGGTCCTGAAATTCAGCCTGGGCTTCGGGCGCAGTATCGTGAGCTTTCAAAAAGGTGATACCGAGTACGCCATTGGCATCTTCCCCTTCGGCGGATACGTGAAAATGGCCGGCGAAGAACCCGAGGAACTGCCCGACGGGGAAGTGGAGGAGAAAAAATGGGAGCCGGGTGATTACATGTACGCCAGCGTGCCGAGGCGTCTGGCGATCATTACTGCCGGACCTGTTATGAACATAATGCTCGCCCTTCTCATCTATTTCGGAGGGTATTCCATAGCAGGAGTTAACATCCTGGCTACCACCACGGTCGGCGCCGTGGAAGCTGGGAGCGTTGCCGATGCGGCCGGTTTCCTTCCGGGTGACACGATTGTCTCTGTGGATGGCGACTCTGTTGGTGACTGGGCCGCCCTTCTGGGCGGGATTCAGATGGGAATAGGTGTCGATCACCTGCTGGAGATTGACAGGAACAGATCCCGGATCAACCTGAGCCTGCCCAGTCTGCTCGAAGAGGATGGTGGACTGCGGGAAGGAGTGGAAAGGGGTTACGGGCTCGGTCCTGTTACCGGCACAAGATTGAGTGAAGTTGCCGACAGTAGTGTCGCTGCTGCTGCAGGCCTGGAAGCTGGTGATCGGATAGTGAGTTACGGTGGCAGGGAGATCGAGAACTGGCACGAGTTATCCGATGCAGTACATGCATCTCCCGGTGAGGCTGCCGAACTCAAGTACCTGCGGGAGGGTGAACTGATAACAGTAATTGTGACCCCTGAGCCGGTCTTTATCGATTCCACCGGAGAGACGGTCGGGATGCTCGGAATCACGAGCGATCCGACAGACCTTCCCTTTATGCATATAAGCCTGAGCCTGCCTCAGGCCCTGTCAATGGCCACACGGGAAACCTGGGAAACAGGAACGATGGTCGTCGATATCCTGGCACGGTTGATCTCCGGCCAGCTCTCTATGAAGAAAACGATGGGCGGTCCGGTTACGATCGTCGCAATGGCAACCAGGTCTGCAAGGAGCGGGCTGTTGAGCCTGCTTCTCTTTGTGGCGTTTGTCAGTGTGAACCTGGGAGTCCTCAACCTTCTGCCGATCCCGGTTCTGGACGGCGGGCACCTCGTCTTCCTCGGTTTCGAGGCGCTGAGGGGCAGGCCGCTTTCGGTGAAGGTCAGACTGATGGCGACGCAGGTGGGGATGGCATTCATCATCCTCATCATGCTCTACGTGACAGTGAATGATTTTCTGCGTCTC
>CAZWVF010000014.1:22717-31200 GCA_964637695.1 uncultured Gemmatimonadota bacterium
ATATGAATCACAAAAAGGAGTGCGATCGGTGACAGTGGATCTGAATCTTTTCCCTTCCCAACCGGTTTTAAACGACCTGATCAACGCACTGTTGATCTTCGTGCTGGCATGGCTGGTAAGCCGGGTAGTACGCATCATCTTCGCGAACATCGAAAATCGAATCACCAACCGAACGCGCACTGAACTGGATGGCAGGATCCTCCAGGCTGTTAAAGGGCCTGTGACGGTCTGGATATGGGTGCTGGGATTGAAGTGGGCATTGCAGAGCCTGCGTATCGGGGCTTTCGGCATGTTCTCAGGTGAGCCGGAGGTGATCAGCCGGCAGTGGGAGAGTGCAATCGATGGCGTCTTCTACCTCATCCTGACAATCATCATCGTAAAATTCGTCACCCGGATCTTCGACGCTATAGCAGACTGGTACGTAACCCGCTTCGCAGAGCAGACGGAAAGCCATGCCGACGATGAGTTGATCCCGCTGATAAGAAGGGTCTTTCAGATAGTTGCATGGGTTGTCGCAACAATTGTCGTGTTCGAGCATTTCGGAATTAGCGTCAGTTCACTGGTCGTCACACTGGGTGCCGGTTCCCTTGCTATCGCTCTGGCCGCCCAGGAAACTCTCTCCAACATGATCGCAGGGTTCGTTCTCTTCGTTGACCGTCCCTTCAGGATTGGTGACAGGGTACTTCTGGAGAATGGCATAAAGGGGGATGTTGTTGAAATCGGTTTGAGGAGTACCAAAATCCTCACCTTCGACAACACCATCGTAGTGGTCCCCAACTCCCAGATCGTGCAGGAGAAAATCACGAACCTCAGTTATCCCGACCCGAAGATCAGAGTGCTTGTTGAATTCGGAGTATCCTACGACTCCGACCTTGATCGGGTAAAAGAACTGGCGCTCGGTGTCGCCCGCGATCACCCTCTGATACTGGAAGACCCCGAGCCGGTAGTGGATTTCCTGGAGTTCGGGGATTCCTCTCTGAACCTGAGACTTGTGGGCCGAACCGCCAGCTACAAGGAACAGTGGGTCACCGGGGAGGAGATAAGGATGGCTCTGTGGCGTAAATTCAAGGAGAACAACATAGAGATTCCCTTCCCTCAGAGGGATATCTGGTTCAGGAACAGCCCGGGGGCAGAGTGAACACTTCAGCGTAACAGACGTTCTATCTACAGAATGAAGAAACTCACCTGCATAAGCCTATTGACTCTTCCGGTGCTGATAACGGCATCAGTGCTGCCGTCCGGAATAATTGCGGCCGAGCCTGCGGCCGGTTTCGCCCAGGCCTGGCAGGATACCGGTCGGGTCATAGATATGACCCAGCAGAGGCAGCTGAACCGTCTCTACGGAACCGGCTACCAGTACTATCAGATCCAGGAGTTCGCCAACGCCATTCCGGCTCTGAAGCGCTATACGGAGCTCGACAGCACCAATATTGATGTGTGGTACCTTCTGGCGACATGCTATGTGCAGACCAGGATGTGGGATGAAGCCGAGAAGGCCTTTCAGGCCATTCTGAGACAAGCTCCCGAAGAGACCAATGCTCTTCAGAACCTGGCATACATTTACAATGAAAAAGATCTCGATGAACTGCACCTGCGTACCTATGAACGGATCGTTGAGCTGAATCCGACCAACAGCGAGTTCGTCGAGTACCTGCTGGCTCTCTACAGGCAGAGACGTGACGAGGAGGGTATGCTCCGGCTGCTTCAGGGTATGGCAGAGAGATCTCCGGAGGATGCGGGGCTTCGGAGGCAGATCGCAGACATCTACGGTCGCCAGGGAGATGTAACGGCCCAGGCCCGGGCCCTCGAAGAGGCCGTTGAGAAAGATCCGGGCAATGCTCTTAATCTGGAACTGCTTGCCAGACTCTACTCGGATAACCTGCACAGTCCGGCCGATGCAGCCAGGATATATGGCAGGCTGACGGTCATCGTCCCCGAGGATCCGATTACCTGGAGACGGTTCGGTCGCGCACTCCGACAGAGCGGCCAGGTCGACAGTGCCATTGTCGCACTGGAGAGGTCTCTTGAACTGGCTCCCGATGAAATCAGGGTTTACAGTGAAATCGCACAGGTGCTTTCCGACCGAGGGGAATATGAGGAAGCCGAGTCGTGGATTCAGAAAGCACTCGCTGTAAACGCCAACGACGCATATGCTTATGTCACATGGGGTGATATCCTGCAGGCGAAAAGTTTCGCAGCCGCGGATGAGGATGGAACCGTACCGTATGAAGCCAAGATCATTCTGGAAACCGCTATCGAGAAATATCGCAGGGCTCTTGAACTGGGAGGCCTGGCTGAAGTGCTGCGACAATTTGCCCGGCAGGAAGCTGACAAGCTCGAACCATTTCGGAGGACGCAGGCAGAAATATTCATGCAGAGAGCCCGCGACAGGATCCCACCCCCTCCACTATCATCCGTATTGCAGAACCTGTCCGAAAAACACTCCGGCTGCGGCTTGCGCTGGCATCCGTCAGGCGGCGTTGGTTTTCACGGAATGTCCTCGACGTAGCGCAGTGGCTACGTCTCCGGGTATTCCGCTCGACCGCCTTGCCATCCGGCGCCAGCGTAACCCTCGCTGTCGTCGGTTTCTCAGACAGGCTCTGCAGTAATGATATACAGAATTACCTGACCGCCACGACTCTGGTGGCATTCCCGATGGAGGAATGATGACCCTCTCCGAACCGACTGCTCTCAGGGCGGCCGAAACCCTTGCACAAACCGACCCCGATCTCTTCCGGATGCTGCGGGATGAAGAAGAACGACAGCGCTCACAGCTGGAACTTATCGCGTCGGAAAACTTCGTCAGCCCGGCGGTGCTCGAAGCGCTGGGATCCGTCCTGACCAATAAATACGCCGAGGGCCTGCCCGGCAGGCGCTACTACGGTGGGTGTGAAGTCGTGGACAGGGCCGAAGAGGCTGCGATCGAGAGAGCCTGCGCGCTGTTCGGTTCAGAGGGTGCAAACGTTCAACCCCATTCGGGGGCACAGGCCAACATGGCCGTATATGCCGCCTTCATGAAACCGGGCGATACACTGCTCGGTCTCAACCTTACTCATGGAGGGCACCTCACCCACGGTCACCCTGTGAACTTCTCCGGAATGCTCTACAACGTCGTTCAGTATGGTGTCTCGAAAGATACCGAGATGATAGACTGGGACGCTTTTGAAGAGCTTGCCCACGAGGCAAAGCCGAAGGTGATAATAGGCGGTGCGAGTGCCTATCCCCGTTCCTGGGATTTCGAGAGGATGAGAAAAGTGGCTGATGATGTGGGAGCGATCCTCGTAGTGGATATGGCTCACTTTGCCGGTCTCGTCGCCACCGGCCACCATCTCTCACCGGTACCTTTCTGTGACGTGGTGACAACGACTACTCACAAGACACTCCGCGGCCCGCGGGCCGGTCTGATACTCTTTCCTGAGAAGCACGCCAGAGATGTGAACAAGTCGGTCTTTCCCGGCACTCAGGGCGGACCTCTGATGCATGTGATTGCAGCCAAGGCGGTGGCCCTGCGCGAGGCTGCAACCGACGATTTTGTAGAGTACAGTCGAAGAGTAGTATCCAATGCCGCAACTCTGGGTGCCGCTCTGATGGACCGTGGTATCAAACTGGTCAGTGGCGGCACAGATAACCACCTGCTGCTGATTGATCTGCGGCCCAACGACCTGACCGGCAAACAGATCGAGGCCAGTCTCGAAGCGACGGGTATCACCGTCAACAAGAACACGGTTCCCTTCGATGAGCAGTCACCTATGGTGACCAGCGGAATTCGTATCGGTACACCGGCCCTGACGACCAGGGGGATGCAGGAAACAGAGATGGAACAGATAGGTCACCTGATCGCAGATGTCATAGATGACCCTGAAGGTGAAGACACCCGGAAGAGTATCAGGGAGAAGACACGAGAGCTGTGCAGTCAGTTTCCTCTCTTCGCCTGGTCAGAGGGCATCCCCGGATAAGGAGAGTTGGACCGCATGCAGGAGAGACCGGACTGGCCATTCTACTTCATGGATATAGCGGGTCGTGTGGCCACGCGGTCGACCTGCCCCAGGAGATCTGTCGGCGCCGTTATTGTGGTGAACAAACGGATCCTCGCTACGGGCTATAATGGCGCACCTGCCGGCATGGATCACTGTACAGATGCAGGATGCCTGATGATGGACGGGCATTGCGTCCGTACCCTCCATGCGGAGCAGAACGCGATCATTCAGGCTGCCCAGTTCGGTGTAAGCACCCGGGGAGCGGAGATATACGTCACCTCGAGTCCCTGCCTTAACTGCGCAAAGGCGATAATCAATGCCGGGATCATCAGAGTATGGTACTGGCAGGGTTATCCAGATGAAATCGCTATCGGATTTCTGGATGCGGCGGGAGTCGAACTGGAGAAACTGGACATGGAGATACCGTTCGACTCTTACGTGATCTCTGAACAGGACAGGGAGGTATAGATTGCGCTGTCCACATTGCGGTGCTTCCAACGACAAGGTAGTGGACTCGAGGGCCAGCCAGGGAGGAGCCTCGATCCGCCGCCGCAGGGAGTGTCTCGAGTGCGACGAGCGATTCACTACCTACGAATACGTTGAGGCCTTCAGCCTTGTAATTATCAAGCGGGATGGCAGAAGGGAACCGTACGCCCGCCAGAAGCTGCAGGTCGGGCTTATTACGGCATGCAAGAAGCGACCTGTCTCGGTAGAACAGATTGAAGAGCTCGTACAGTCGGTTGAGAGCAGGCTGCAGAACCTGGGCGACAGAGAGGTTCCATCCCGGGAGGTCGGTGAGCTGGTGATGGAGGAGCTGCGCAAGCTCGATCAGGTGGCCTACGTACGCTTTGCCAGTGTTTACCGTGATTTCGCTTCCACCGACCAGTTCCGTGACGAACTGGACCGTCTCTCCGGTTCTACTTAAATGCACGGCTTCGTGGGAAAATCCTCACCATGAATGAAGAGACTCCGGGCGGATCGATACTCATCGTTGACGACGAGAAGGGGGTAAGAGACTCCCTTCAGCTCGTTCTCGAATACCAGGGCTATCTGATTATCAAGGCCGCGACGGGTCAGGAGGGGCTCGACAGGGTCGAAGATGGCGAACCCGATGTTATCCTGCTCGATGTGAAGATGCCCGGGTTGGACGGTATGGACGTTCTGCAGCAGCTAAATCCCCTGGAGACCGGGCGGGTGGTGGTCATGATCAGCGGCCATGCCGATATTGCCACCGCTGTGGAAGCTACACGAATGGGGGCGTTCGACTTCCTGGAGAAGCCCCTCGATCAGGAGAAGGTCCTGCTGACGATCCGCAACGCCATGTCGAGAGCACAGCTCGAACGGCAGAACAGATTGCTCAGAACGGAAGTTGAGGACCATTACACTCTCGTGGCGGGCAGCAGTGTGATGCAGGAGGTCCTGAACCAGGTTGAAAAGGTTGCCGCGACCGATGCAAGAGTACTGATAACGGGAGAGAACGGTACCGGGAAGGAACTGATCGCCCGTCGGCTGCACGGATTATCTGAAAGAGCCGACGGGACTTTCGTTCCGGTCAACTGTGCGGCTATTCCGGGTGAATTGATCGAATCGGAACTCTTCGGACATGTGAAGGGAGCCTTCACCGGGGCTCAGGCCAACAAGACAGGGAAGTTCGAACTGGCCTCCGGAGGATCTCTCTTCCTCGATGAGGTGGGTGATATGAGTCTCTCGGCCCAGGCAAAGGTGCTCAGGGTCCTCGAAGAGGGGGTTGTGGAAAGAGTAGGGGGGAGCACTCCGATCCGGGTGGATGTCCGGGTCATCGCCGCTACCAATAAAAACCTGGAAAAGGAGATCGAAGGTGGTAGATTCCGCAAGGATCTCTATTACAGACTCCGGGTCGTCCCGTTGTCCATTCCTCCCTTGCGGGAGCGGCCCGAGGATATCGGCCTGCTCTGTGATCATTTTCTCTCGTACTATTCCATGATCGATAAGCGGACTCCGAGGATTTTGAGCAGAGAAGCAAAAGAGCGGTTTCAGGCCTACCAGTGGCCCGGCAATGTGCGTGAACTGCGCAATGCAATGGAGCGCCTGGTGATCATGAGAGAAGGGGAGATGATCACTCTATCTGAGGTCGATCTGGTGCTCGGAAGTATCACTGGAGAACGTCCGGTGCCGGCGATCTCACCAGCAGATGAATTTGAAGGTGGGGTGGAAATGGAGAACCTGGCCGATCTGCTGCGCGAGACGCCAGGCCTGAGCAGTTTCAAGGATGAAGCGGAGAAGATATACCTTCTCAAAATACTTGTTGAAAATGACTGGAATGTTAGCCTGGCAGCAAAAACCATGGGGATACAGCGGTCCAATCTCTACCGGAAGCTTGAGAAATACGGGATAGAGCGCGGCGATACGCTGGAACCTCCATCATAATAATGGCTGACTGGGTCGTATCCAGTTATTAGCTTATTTTGTCTGCCTTTGCCGGGCGGGGCATTAATCCCGTCACATCCAGTTGCATCATGGATCAATAAGAAAACAGATCACTTTTAAAGAGGAAAAGGACAGCAGCTGATGCCTGATGCTCATGTTGTAGCCATAATCGGAGGTGCGTGTGCTGGATCCACGGCAGCGAACACTCTGGCCGATGCCGGATTTCAGGTAGTGGTTTTCGAGCAGAATCCGAAACCGTATGGAAAGATAGAGGATGGTCTGCCCCGCTGGCACGCTATCCAGCGCCGCAAGGAATACGATAAAATCAACGCCCGCCTGGTTCATCCGAACATCGCATACGTGCCCAATACCAAGCTGGGTAAGGATATCACGTTTGACGATATGTACGATAACTGGGGTTTCAGCGCCATCCTTCTGGGTAACGGCGCCTGGAACGACCGGCCTGTGGAAGTGGAGGGGATCGACGAATACATAGGTAAGGGCCTACTCTACCAGAATCCCTTTATCTACTGGTACAACCACAAGAACGAAAAAGAATACGACGGGCCCCGATACGAGGTGCCCGAGAACACAGCGATCTTCGGAGGAGGTCTCTCATCTATCGACGTGATGAAGGCCGTCCAGTTAGAGACATACGAGCGTGCCCTGCGGGAAAATGGTGTCGAGTGCACCATGCACGATCTGGAGCACAAGGGTATCACGAAGTTCTGTGAGGACAGGGGCATCGACCCCGACAGCCTGGGTGTCGAGAACTGCACTATTTACTACCGTCGGCGTAAATTCGACATGCCGCTCGCCCAGCAGAAAGACAGCACGGAAGAGGCGAAGGCCAAAGCCGAAGCCACGAGGGCGAAGATCCTCGATAAGGCCCAGGAGAAGTTCAGCTTCATCTTCAAGGAACGGCATCTGGCCAAAGAGATGATCATAGAGGACGACAGGCTGGTCGGCATCGTAATGAGAGAAACGCGTGTCGAGGGCCGCAAAGCTTTCCCGATTGAAGGGACCGAAAAAGAGGTCAGACACCCTCTCTTCATATCCTCGATCGGCAGCATTCCCGAGCCCATCGAAGGACTCGAGATGACCGGAGCATTCTACAAGTTCGAAGACTGGGATCTGGGCATCTACGGTCCCAAGGAGAACGTCTTCGGCATCGGGAACGCAGTCACCGGTCAGGGGAACATCGTCGTGAGCATGAAGCACGCCATGGTGGTAGCCGAACACATCATCGGCGAGTACGAGGACCGGGAGAAACTCCCTGAATCGATAGTCAATGAGATCATGGAGCGTGTTAAGGCCCGCCAGGCTGAAGTCGGCTACGATGGCGATTACAAGGCCTGGATCGCAAAGGTCATCCCGGCCGACCTGGAGTAGAACGGGGAGAGCAACATCCGTATCATAAAAGCCCCGCCGGCTCCGGTGGGGCTTTTCCTTTATTCCAATGCTCCATTAGGGGATAGTTGATTTCCCGGAAGGAGAAGGAATGAATCTGGGATCAAAGAGGACGCGCATTCCAGCCTGGTCAGCCCTGCTGTTCGTCGTCATTGTGGTGTTAATCCTGGCAAAACAGGGAGCATCGGAGGAACCTGCCACAGGCCGCAGTGGTATGGTCAGCAGTGCCCACCCGCTCGCAACAGGAGCGGGCTTGAAGATCCTGCAGTCGGGAGGGAATGCCTTCGATGCTGCAGTAGCTGTAGCGGCAGCACTCAATGTCACCGCGCCGCCTCCAGCCAACTCATTCCCGGCCCTGGTAAGGCTCGGATTGATGAGCCGCTTCAATAATCAGGATCTGAGGCACAACACAACAGCGTTCCTCCACAGGTTTGCCGAGGTGACCAAGCACGGCTTCTGGACACGTCTGCGATATGCACTCGATCCTTTTGTGGGGCAGGTACCGCTGGATATGCTGCTTTCAACCGAATACTGGCAGCAGCAGGTCGATCTGATCGATCTGGAGGCTGCTGCACCATTCAATCCTCCCGGAGCGGTCCCTCCAGGGGATTCCCACACGACCCACTTCGTTGTCGCCGACAGGTGGGGTAATGTCGTATCGGCAACCCAGACTCTGGGTAATTCCTTCGG
>CAZWVF010000014.1:31300-48366 GCA_964637695.1 uncultured Gemmatimonadota bacterium
TCATGAACATCATCGATTTCGGCATGAATATTCACGACGCCATCGCGGCACCCAGGATAAGCTTCGTTGAACCGGATGTTCTTGTCGTGGAGAGGGGTATTCCAGAGAATGTCCTCGAGGAGCTTGCCGCCATGGGTCACAAAGTTCGCATTGGCGGCGGCCTCGGTAATGCACATGCATTGACTGTCGAGTATGATTCTGAGGGTGTTCCTGTTCGATTTACGGGGGCAGCCGATCCACGTGGTTCCGGCCTGGCCAGGGGGTACTGAAGTAATGCGGATTATTATCGCCGGCAGCGGTGACATAGCATTCCATTTTGCAAGAGAGCTGGCACAACGATGGGATACCGTTGTGATACTCGAAGATCCGGATGCTGTAGCCCGTTTCGACAGGCTCGATGTGCAGGTAGTGCAGGGCAGCCCGGCAAATGCTGAAACCCTCCGGAATCTTGACCTGAGTGAAAGCGATGATTTCATCGCATGCAGCGAGACAGACGAACGGAACATAATCGCGTGTCTGACTGCCAAGCAGATTTTTAACGCTCACACTATCTGTTTTGTGTCGAAGGAAGAATACTTCCAGTCGTTCGCTCCCCAGTTCGGTCTGGAGCCGGGTATGATGATCGACCGGATCGTCTGGCCCCAGCACATGCTGGCTGAAGAGATTGCCAACATCGTTATGGTACCGAAGGCTATCGACGTAGAGATTCTGGAAGGCGGTAATATCTGGCTGCAGGAATACAGGATCGGGGCAAATTCGCTTTTCCGGGAAAAGCCGCTTTCACGGCTGGAGCTGCAGGATGGTGTGCTGGCCGTTGCCGTAGCCAGGAATGATGAGTTCTACGTTCCTCGCGGCGATACACAGTTCCAGAAAGGAGACAAGGTTTCCTTTATGGGCACAAAGAGAGCATTACGTGCCATGGAGAGGAGATTCTTCAGACGACCACAAGAAGAAAAGGTGAGGAATGTCACGATAATAGGTGGTGGCAATGTGGGAGGTATTCTGGCAGAGATGCTGGAGGAGGGTGACATCCAGGTCAAGATTATTGAAAAAGACCCTGATCGCTGCGAATGGCTGGCCGCCGAATTGAAATCAACGCTGGTACTGCATGGCGACGGCACGGACCTGGAACTGCTTGATATAGAACAGATTTACCTCTCCGATGTGCTGGTGGCCGTTACCAGTGAGGAGGAAAAGAACCTGCTGTGTTCTCTGCTCGCACGGGAGATGGAGATCCCGAAGATCATTACCCGTGTGACCAATCCTGGTAATCTGCACCTTTTCGAAAGCCTTGGCATAGATGTCCCTCTCAACCCACGTCTGACTGCGACAAAGACCGTTCTGGCCTCCCTGGAAGATACGGGGACGAAACTCCTCGCAATTACGGAGCATGGGAAGGGGAATGTAGTCGAAGTTGAAGTCCCGTCCGATTACCCCAGAACGATGATCAAGAACCTCGTCACACCAACTGAGGGAGCGATCATCGGCGCGATAGTAAGGGGGCGCCGCACGCTTGTGCCGCACGGTGATGATCATATCGAACCGGGCGATCGACTGCTGGTTTTCACCACCCAGGAAGCAGTCGAAGCTGTACAGAATTTCTTCTAAATGCGGATTTCCCTGGTAGCACATACTATCGGTGTTGTTCTGCGCTATTTCGCATTGGTCATGTTGCTGCCGCTGGCTGTGGATTTGATGTTCGGCTACAGGTGGGAACCGCTGGGATTCGCCATAGCCAGTGTAAGTACTTTTATCGTAGGAGAGATCCTCCGGAGAATGCATCCGAAGGGTGTTCAGTTAAGAAGGGTTGAGGGTCTGGCGGTTGTGGCTCTCGTCTGGTTCGTGGTCGCCTGCTTCGGATCGATCCCTTATCTGTGGAGCGGATTGAACCTTATCGACAGCCTTTTTGAATCGATGAGTGGTTTCACAACGACCGGCGCAACGATTTTCACTGACTTCACTCAATATTCTCACGGGCTTTTCTTCTGGAGGGGCATGACACAGTGGCTGGGCGGGATGGGTGTTCTCGCATTATTCATTGCGATCCTGCCGGCCCTGGCGGTCGCGGGACGTCAGCTCTTCTTTGCTGAAGCACCGGGCCCTTCAGAAGAACGGTTGACACCGCGGATCCGAAATACTGCAATTGCACTGTGGACATTCTATGCAGGGCTTACCCTGGCTGAGGTCATCGCACTCAAAATCTCGGGTCTGCCTTTATACGACGCGATCTGCAACTCCTTCACTACCATGGCGGCAGGGGGGTTTTCTCCCAACCCGTACAGCATCGGCGGTTACAATAATGCTGCCGCAGAGTGGATAATCATCTTCTTCATGTTCATGGCCGGCGCGAATTACTCGCTGCAGTACATGGCGATAAGAGGCCGCCGCAACAAACTGTTCAGAGACGAGGAATTCAGAGTCTATACAATCGTGGTTGTTGGTTTCAGTGCACTGCTGCTGGTGGCGCTCTTCTCCTTCTCACAGAATTTAACTGTAGAGTATCTGAGTTCCGACACAACTACACAACCTCTGGCAACGGCATCACCTGTTGAACTTATCCGCTACGCACTCTTTCAGGTCCTGACCATCGTCACAACCACCGGGTATGCCACAGATGACTTCAATCTGTGGAGCGATAATGCGCGGATGCTGATGCTTATACTCATGTTCGTCGGAGGGTGTGCAGGTTCAGCAGCCGGCGGGCCGAAAATCGTCAGGTTATGGCTCATGATAAAACAGGCATTCCTCGAACTGCTCAGAGCACTGCATCCGAGGGTTGTGAAGCCGCTCCGCCTGGGTACCCGGATCGTTCCACCCGAGATCATGCGTTCAATTACGGCATTCCTGCTTCTTTATTTGATGGTCTTTATCGTAAGTGTGACCATTCTGACTTTGCTTGGATCAGACATGATAAGTGGGATTACCGCCAGTATCGCTACACTCGGCAATATCGGTCCCGGTTTCGGTACGGTAGCTCCGATGGCCAACTACGCTCACCTGCCGGTACTCTCAAAGGTGGTTCTCTTTCTGAATATGTGGATCGGTCGCCTGGAGGTAATGACTGTCCTGATTCTGATGCAGCCGGCTGTCTGGAAGAGTGCTCGATTGAAAGGGCGGAACAGCCGGATACCGGCAGCCTTGTAATCGATCAAGCAATCATATAAGCCAGCTGTCAGCGTCACTTCCTGCCAGGGGTTCCACTTCCAGCTCCCTGTCTGTCCCTTCGCGTGATAACGCAACCCGGACTCTCTCTTCATCCCGTCCCTGGCTGTAGCGGGCTGTAAGAGCTGCTGCCGTATTGAGGTCGTAATCACTGGCCGTGGGATCAACCAGTGTCACCGGACTGCCGTGGTCGATCACCTGGACAGCCCATCGGTCCAGAACCAGCCTTTCGATGAATCTGTTTTCTGCGTCGTTGCGGCCGACAACCACTTTTACGCCGGAGGGGAGCCGGAAATGTCTGCCGACCTTCAACAGGCTGATATCTTCCTGTGTCAGTGAATCGACTCTGCTCGTGTTGCCGATCAGGTCCTTCAGCCGCTTGGAGAATTCTGGATCGGTGAGCAGGCAGCCACCCGCCGGCTGGGGATAGTCAATGATGCCGTATTGTTCGGCGAGTGCCATCTGAGGTTTCCGGCTGCGGCCTATAAGATCGAGAAGCTGATCCCTGTCCACCCAGCCTTTCTGCTCCGGTATCGAAGGATCGAGATGTCTGGCCGAAAGAGGCCTGATCAGCAGTCCTTTCAATCCCGATTGCTCTTCAACGATCTTCAGCGCCTGTTTGTGCTGGCTCATCGGGCGCTGTCCGAGCACCTCTCCGGTTATGACGAAGTGGGCACCAACCTCTTCCATGACAGGGCGCAGGCTTCTGAGCATGTACATGTGGCAATCGATGCAGGGGTTCATGGCCTTGCCGAAACCGTACTTCGGTGCGGTCAGAACGTCGCTGATGAAATCGACAGAGATGTCAACCACTCGAAAGGATATTTCCACATCTGTCCCTATCTTCAGCTTCCTGGGACCGGTGGATTCCGGCTCACTGCCCGATTCACCTGTTTCTTCGGCCTGATCCAGTTTGCCTGAGAGAGGAGAGAACCCCGTCGCGAATCTTACTCCGTGAACCTCTATTCCCATTCTGGCTATATGTGCAGCAGCCAGTGTGGAATCGAGCCCTCCGCTCATCATCGCAACGGCAACAAGAGGCCTGCCTTCTTCATCTGTTCTCGGTGTGATCGCCATGTGACGAAATTAAGATGCAGCAGGAGTATTCAACAATGGCATTATGGAGCGGCTCACAAAGTATTCAACAACCGTGCTTCAGGAGGCCGGCGTAGACATGGCGGTCATCTCTGTTATATTGGGCCACGCGCATGATACCTCTCAGAGACATGAATCCGACGTCGCGCACTCCGCACGTCACCTATTTCCTCATAGCCCTGAATGTCCTCGTTTTCGTCTACGAGGTTATGATAGGGCAGATGCAGCGATCGGCTCAGTTTGCACAGTTCATCTATACCTTCGGAGCTATTCCGAATGAGATCGTTGGGGTATTGCTGCGCCCGACAGAGTGGTTTCCCCTGCCTTTCGGAACACTTCTGACCAGCATGTTCATACACGGGAGCGTCTGGCACCTGGGCGGCAATATGCTCTTTCTCTATATTTTCGGGGACAACATAGAGGATGAGCTGGGACACGTTCGATTCCTGCTTTTCTATATTCTGAGCGGCCTGGCGGCCAGCCTCGTGCACATCGTCCTCGGGTTTTCCTCCCAGATTCCAATGGTTGGCGCATCGGGGGCGATCTCCGGGGTGATGGGTGCCTACATACTCCTCTTCCCGGGAGCCAGGATTCTCACCCTTGTCTTCTTTTTCTTCATTACACTGATCGAGATACCGGCATACTGGTTCCTGGCCATCTGGTTTCTTTTCCAGTTCGTGGGTGGTATGGGCAGGCTTGGGGCCGGCGATGTCGGTGGTGTTGCGTTCTGGGCTCACGTTGGAGGATTTCTGGCCGGTCTCACCATGATCAGAGCATGGACCCGGCGGTGGAGGAAACCGAATCGAATATCCTGCTGATGACGGCTGAAACACGGAATAATACCCGTATCACTCTGTTGGAGAGAATTACAACCAGGCGATGGCGTATTACGTGGGGATATGCTGCGGCACTTCTGCTGATTGTTCTTGCCGAACCGAACCCTCTTTCCCTGTCGCTCGGTATCCCGATGGTCCTCTTTGGCGAGGCGATCCGGATAGTAGCCAATGGTACGCTGGTGAAGGATAAAGAGCTCACCAACTGGGGGCTGTATGCCCATATTAGACACCCTCTCTATGTCGGTTCCATGATGATAGGTGCAGGGTTCATTATCATGGCCTGGAACATATACCTGACCATTTTCACTCTGGTTTTTTTCGCAGTTGTATATCAACGTACAATCGAAGCGGAAGAGCTCAAAATGGAGGGGTACTACGGTGAGAGGTACCAGGAGTGGGCTCAATCTACAGCCAGGTTCTTCCCCAGGCGCTGGGTTTTTATGGAGATATCAGAACACTTCATCCTCAGGCGGGCCTGGGCCAACCGCGAATACGATGCAGTAATGGGAGTGATCGCCGGGATTGTGATACTATATCTGAAGTACCTTTATTCCAGTTGAAGCATGGAGGGTCTGTTGAAGAAAGGGGCCTCTGGATTGACCGTTCTGATTTTTCTGCTGACACTCCTGCCGGGTACCGGCTATTCCCGGCCGGATACCGGGCTCGTTCAGGATCCAGGCAGAGGATTGTCACACATTGCAGATGTAACTGAAATCGCGGTTGATCTGGATCTGCAGAAACTGGATCCACCTGTGCCAATCCTCTTTGTCGCTGCGTCTCCTGATTTATCTGAGACGGCCCGTCGATGGCAGATCGTAATGCTTGAGGCCAGAGCATTCTGGCGTAACATGCTGGGCGCTCTGCCCGACGGGGGACTGTTTCTAGTGGATTCTGCCAGCTGGGCAGCCCTGACAACAGGACTGGAATACGGTTTTCCCGGTGTTCGGGTCAGGACCCGCCGGGATGGTGTTTTGACCCTGCTGGCCTTTGAGGAGGCGACGGCATTTGCAGAAGCTGCTGAAGGAGTATTCAGAGCAGCTCCGCTGGCCATGCGGGGCCCCCTGCTGGCCAGAGATCTGGCATCTGTGGCCGGTGCCGCCCGTTATTCCAGTGCGTGGGTCTGGGTACAACTCGGTGAAAGTCTAGCAGAGGGATTGAGAATAAGGGCCGATCTGTGGTGGCAGCGGAGGCTGATAGGGGCGACCGCCGCCTGGATGTTCCTCGGATCTCCGAGAGGGAGAGAGCTGGCACCTGATGATCTGCACGCTCTGCAGGCATGGGGGTGGTTCATCGGCAGCTACTTCCAGCGCATTGCTGTCAGCCTCTCCTCTGCGATGACATCACCGCCTTCCGGGAAGCAGTATGAAGTACTCGAATTCGACGCACGCCTTCTGAATATGGGCAGGGCCATCTGGCTGCAGTATGGAACAGAAGCATTCGAGAGGATAAGACGGGCATGGCCACACGGTGTAGCCTTTAAGCAGCTGCAGGATATTCTGGATGCACTGTGGGCGCAGATGCCGGAACTGAAGGATTGGGAGATGGTACTGCTCGATCCCCGCAATGTTGATCTGAAAGAGGGATGAAGAGAAATCTTTCATGAATAACAGCAGATCAAAAGAGCTGGAACGGAAATCATCGGCTGTTACGCTCTCCGATATGGAGATCTTCATCTTCCCCGAACTGATGTACAGCCTGGTGCTGGCCAATATCATGTCTCCGCGCATCTGGAAATGGCGGGAGGATCCCTGGTTTGCAGGGCTGGAGCGGATGAAGCCGTACCGCCGCATCACAAGATTGAAGCAGTACATAATGGATCACTACGCTTTCAACCTCGATCTCGAAACGTGGGGTCTTACAAGCAGAGAGAAGGAAGCAGAACGATTTGCCGATTATATCAGTGAGGAAACTATCGCCGGTTCAAACGCACTCTTCGGATATGAAGGGGACAAGTTCTACTTCGATATGGATATCCGAACCCACTTCGGTCTCGACAAATACGAAGGGAATATCCTCCCCTACTGGAAAACGGAAACCGTGGAGGCTATGGATGCCTTCATTCATAAGCCGAATTTCGATTCGGGAGCCGGTGAATGTGTATCCCTGGCGACGCTCTATGCCGCAGCTCTCTTTGTAGTAGTCGGGATCCCGCTTAGCGACATCTACCTGATGGCCACACCACTGCATTCACAGAATTACGTGGATGTAAACGATGGGATCCTGACGAATAACCGGCGCCTGGTTACCAGGAACATGTGGTTGAATGGAACCGCCCTTTCTGCTCAGGCTCGGAGGGCGCTGGAGAATGAACAGGTAACAATTGTTACGCACGAAACGGGTCACATTCATACCGTATATGAAGAGGCGACGATCGATCCCGAATCTTATTCCTGTTTCACCGACAGACTCCGGGTGTTTCTGAAATCACATCCGACCGATGAGATTCTGGGAAACTTTCTGCGACACAGCAGGAATATCCAGCAATGCTTCCAAATCAGGTGGAACATCCACGGCCACGATCACTACATCGGTGCTGACAGGGCATTCGAATACGAAGACAGCAGCCCATATAGATTGACTGACAATACACGTGAGAAACTGCTCGCCGAAATTGACGTTGAAGGATTTCAGCATGGTCGTCTGCCTCGCAGGATAGTGCTCAACGACCTCGAAGAGTTTCTAAGAGAGAACGATCTGCGGGTGGATGATCCAGAGGATATAGCTCGCCTGAAGCAGGGCTTCGCATCAGAATGCATGGATGCGGAGATGGCGATCAACAATTTCATCAAGTTCTGTTTTGTGGAGCCTGGTCTGCCGGAGCCCGGGGACAAGGAATTCGTTTCTGGCGGTAAGCCTCTCGGCATCGATTCGGAGATGACGCGAGAGGAGATTATCGAGCATCTCGACTGTCTGAGGGATGACAATATCGTGGCTGACCTGGCGTTCTATGCCTTCCGCGACCTCAGCCGTACTGATGAAAAACCGTTTCTGCAGGCTGCATTCGAGCGCAATCCCGTGTCAATTGAAGGAGCCAGGGAGCTCGATAAAAAGTTTGTCCACCGTATACTGAAAGAGATGCCCAACGAGTCGATATATGACGGACCTTTCCGTCTGGCTCAGCCCGATGAAGTGTGGAACTACGGACGCGGCGATGGTGTAGAGAAGGCTGTGACGCTCGCCAATATTCTGAAAGAGCGTTCAGATGAAGAGATTTATGTAATAGAAGTTGCTCCAGACAGAGTTGTGCTGAACACAAGTGAGCGGACTTATAAGTTCGAATCCACCAAACAGCTCGCAGAACAGGAATGGAAGATCTGATTTCCAGGGATGGCACGCCTGTTGAATTATTTACCGTATTCTGGATTCCTCAGCGGTACCGTAGTAGATGGCATTGAAAACCAGCGTGAAGGTGCCGTGAGACTGTGCCCTGAAAGTCACCTTCGGTGTGAAGAGGAATGCTTTCCCATCACCAACTGTGGCTTCAACGAATACTGTACCGTTTTCCAGGAAGTGCTGACCCCACGCCCAGCCGCTGCGAAGCGGTTCGCTGCTGTCGAACCAGCCGATATTCAGGACCCCCTGTCGCCCGGCCTCCGGTGCCAGCCGGAGCACAGGGCTGTTGCTGAACAGTACATCCACCCGCTCACCCATACCGTGAGTCAGAGGGGAAACATGTTCTATCTTCACGCTGACAATCGATCCGGGAACGTAGTACTCCTGCGAGCGGAGGGGCTGTTCCTTACCCTCTTCCAATTTCACCAGATGATTCTTCAGGGGTAGTTCCAGGTGATAACCAAGGTTCGTCGAGCTTCCTTCTGCTACGACGACTCCACCATTCTCAAGGAATGCCCTCAACTCGGGAATCGTTGTCTCCGCCGATACTGATCCAACCCGATCCTGGTATTCAGCGGGAACCGCCCGCTGCGGTCTCTGGATTCTGCGGCCCCTCATGCCGGTGCGTCCGGAGGCTGCACCGCCGCTTCTGACTCCTGGAACAGCTCCATCGGGGAAAATGATCACGTCGAATTTATCATTCAGGTTCCCGGCATCGAGAGCGGCGGGGAAAACCAGTTCGAAGTCGAATTCGAACTCCTCCAGAATAAACCTCACCCACCCCGAGGACATTGAACCTCCATAACGGTCCCAGAGCCCGATCTTGACAGGGCGCAGCTTCAGCCCGCGTCTTCCCGGCCTGCGGGTCACGCCGGTGAAGTTCAGGCCGAGTTCGGCGGCCATCCCCTCCAGCGTGCTTCTCAGGCCACTGCCGTCGGGAATGTAGAATGTGCCGGCCGGGAACTCTGTTCCGTCACTCTCGAAACCATCGTTCAGCCAGAAGACATCCGTGCCATCTGCAAGCAGGCGGTTGATCGCGATAAAAGAGTCGTTAACTTCGTGACTCAACATGAAACCGCGTGCGTTGGATGGACCGGAAACCGCACCTGCCGGTGCGGTGGCCAGACCCTCTAGGGCTGCGAAGGGGCCATCGATCCCCTCCATGATCCTGTCGAACTCAACACCCATCTGGAAAGCCAGGGTCCAGCCGGTATTGTCATACGGGCGGGTTGGAGGAGCGCCCGGATAGGCGAAATCGTTCGGATGGTTCTGCGGTTCGAACATGTCGAGCACATGGGGTCTGAAAGCCTGGGCAGTCTTTACGACATATGAACCCGCCGGGAAATCCTGACCACCCGCACGAAAATCATCTGCGGCTCGCAACACATCGACGCCGTTCTTGAGCAGAGCATTCACGAATTTGGTTGCGGTCAGGAAATCCGGCTGGTCGGAAGGTATGATGTAGGCACGTGCATCTCTGTCAGCAGGATTCTGCAGACCGCTCTCCCAATCCTCGCGGGTTCCCCTGCCTCTTTCCAGTCTTTCATTCTCCGCATCGATCTGTTTCGGCAGGACGGTCCAGCTGTCCCGGTTTCCCCTTTCTATCGAGTTCATACCCATGCGCCAGATGTTGAAGAGCAGGGTATCCCTGAAGCGGGATGCGTAGTCCATTACTGCCCAGTCGGCTGTCATCGAGTACTCGATAGACTGCCTCATGTGCCAGACGCCCGGTTCGACCGGAAGGGGAAGATCGCTGCTGCTTATCTGGCGGTTGGGGATATAGGGAATCTCCATCGGAGTCGGGTTGCCGATAATCTCGGTCAGCAAGCCGATCATGTTGTGGTAGTAGGGTGTGGTCCGCTGCCCACCATTCCACCAGATGGAGTAGCTGGCGCCCGAACGCATGGTTGAACCCCCCTTGCCCTCCTGAACGAACCGGTGGTGCATGGCCGTTCCTACCTGCTCGATGCTCGTCAGAATGAGCGGATCGAGGTTGTGGTTGGGTGGGTCGCGGAAGGGTGGGGCGAAAATCACTGTTCCGGCGGGGCCGGTCTGGTGGTGGTTGTAGACGATCTGGGGGAACCACTCCCTGTACATGATTCGGTTCATGTTCTCGGTTTCGATCAGATTGGCCATGTAGGAGTCGCGGTTATTGTCGTGTCCGGCGTACTTCTGATACAGCACCGGAAGGCCTCCCGTGCTCCGCTCCTCCGGAACAGGATTACTCATGTACCAGTCGGCAACCAGATCGAGACCGTCGGGATTGCACGGCACTACAAGCAGGATGATATCATTCAGGATCCGCATCGTTTCGGGATCGTTCCTGCTGCACATCCGGTAGACCAGTTCTATTATCTGCTGACCACCCACCACCTCACTGGCGTGAAGCCCGCCGTCGATCCACACTACGGCCTTCCCCTCCTGAGCCAGGGCCCTGGCCTCCTCTTCCGATATACCCTTCGCCTTTGCAAGACGCCTCGAAATCTCTTTGTAACGGGAAAGGTTGCGGTGATTTGCCGGTGAAGTGATGATCGCCATCAGCTGAGTGCGACCCTCTTCCGTTTCACCTATCGATTCGAGTATCATCCGATCCGACTCTCCTGCGAGCTTCTCCCAGTACCCGGTCAGCTGGGTATAGTTGGCAAGGGAGTAGTCCTCTCCGATCTGGTGGCCGAACTGCTCTTTCGGAGAGGTGATTGCGGTCTGAGCAGAAACCGTTGTGGTGGAAAAGGTGGAGATCAGCAGTAGAATGAGAATTTGAGAGCGAATCCTGTTTGCACACATTCGGGCAACCTCTGCTTCTTGAGAATGTCTGGAGCTTTCAGATTATGCTATTTTCCAGACTTGAAAGGCCTGCGTCAATGGCAGGTTTACAGTGATCATCGAATAAAATCAAGGAACCTCATATGAGCATGAAAGAATCTGTACGACAACCCAGGCCCGTTGAAGACAGACGATTACTCGAAGCACCCCTTCCAGGAGAACCTCCCTTCATTAATACCGATCCGTGGCGGGTGCTGAGGATCATGGGAGAATTCGTCATGGGCTTCGACGAACTGGTCGATCTGGGGCCTGCTGTTACCGTATTCGGTTCGGCCAGAACCAGACCTGAGGAACCGATGTACCAGAAAGCGGTCGAGACGACGCGGATGCTGGGAGAGGCGGGCTTTACTATTATCACCGGTGGTGGACCGGGGATCATGGAAGCGGGTAATAAAGGAGCCGAGGAAGCTGGAGTGGTTTCAGTCGGTCTGGGTATAGAACTACCCTTTGAACAGAAGCTGAACGAACATGTGAATCTAGAGCTTGAGTTCCGTTACTTCTTCGCCCGGAAGACCATGTTCCTTAAGTATGCACAGGCGTATCTGGTCTTTCCCGGAGGGTGGGGAACCATGGACGAGATGATGGAAGCTCTCACACTCGTGCAGACGGACAAGATCCAGCACTTCCCGATAATCCTTTTCGGATCTGACTACTGGCAGGGCCTGCTGGACTGGTTCAGGGAACAGATGATCGACCACGGGAAAATATCTCCTGATGATATGGATCTCTTTTCAGTAACAGATTCATCTCAAGAGGTTGTGGATATTGTGGTAAAGTCTTTCGATGCCTGCAAAGAGCGTCGCAAAGGGATAGACGGGATCGCCTGAGATGTCGAAAAAATCCCCATGAAGGAGCATTACTCATGAAAAGCCGGATGAGTTTCAAACCGATGGCATTGATATGCCTGGCCGCCACCCTCGTGACGACGAATGTCTGTTATGGCCAGTCGGATAGTCCGAAGATCTACATATCGGTGGATATGGAGGGACTGACCGGGGTAATAAACTCAGAATATCTGGGCAGCAGCGGTTCAGAGTATATGAATGCCAGGATGATTATGACCGAAGAGGTCATAGCAGCCATCGAAGGAGCACGCGCCGCCGGTGCCGGCCGGATCATCGTGAGTGACTCTCACGGCAACGCCATGAACCTGCTGCTCGACAGGCTCCCCGACGACATCGAAGTGGTGCAGGGGTGGCCCCGTCCGTTGATCATGATGGAGGGAATAGACGATACCTTCGACGGTGTCATCTTCATCGGTTATCACTCCAGTACATCCAATCCCGAAGGAGTTCGGGCACATACGATGTCCAGCGCCAACCTCACCGGTATTCATATCAACGGTGTTGCCGTGAACGAGGCCGGATTCAATGCAGCGATTGCCGGACATTTCAACGTGCCGGTGATCATGGTGAGCGGAGATGATGCTACGATCGAAGAGACAAGGGCACTGATAGGAGACTTTGAAGCCGTGATCACCAAAGAGGCCATCTCATTCCATGCAGCCCGGCTGAAATCGCGCGCTGCCGTACTTGATCTGACCAGGGAGACAGCGAGCAGGGCGGTCACCCGGATAAGGGAGTTCAAACTCTTCAAACCAGATGTGCCGGTAACAATGGAGGTAAGCTTCAAGAACTACAGGCCTGCTCAATTGCTGGGTTACCTGCCGGTATTCACCCTTAAAGATTCTCACACGGTCAGCTACACTGCTGAAGATATGACCGAAGCGTCGAGTGTTCTGGAATTCATTCTGAATTACCAGGTTGGGATCACACCGTGAGCAGTATGAGGTAATAATGAATCGCAGGCAGATCATGATCTCCGGTGCCGTACTTGCCGTACTGGTGGGCTGTGTCGGGCCGGGGACCTTCGGTTTCGGAGAGAAGTACGATCTGATAATCAGCGGGGGTCGAGTCCTGGATGGGACCGGAAATCCCTGGTATTACGCCGATATCGGTATCGAGGATGAAGAGATCGAAGCGATAGGGGATCTCTCCAGTGCAAGAGCCGGACGGGTCATCGACGCGACAGGCCTTTATGTCGCCCCCGGATTTATCGACGTGCATGTCCATGCGGATGGCTCATTGGCCACACCTGACCGCAGTCCGGCCCGGCCCCTGCTTGCTCAGGGGAATACCACAGTTGCAGTGGGGCCCTGCGGAGGTGGACCAATAGAAATCGCGGCTCATCGTCAACAACTGCTTGAGGACGGGCTAGGTGTAAATGTGGTTCAGTTTATCGGGCACGGAACTGTACGGAGGGAAGTAATGGGCATGGAGGACCGGGATCCGACAGACGCTGAACTCGAAGATATGAAGGCATTGATCCGACAGGGTATGGAGGACGGTGCATTCGGTATGTCGAGCGGTCCCTTCTATGCTCCCGGCAGTTACTCGGAGACAGAAGAGCTGGTTGAACTGGCAAGGGTGGTTGCTGAATACGGAGGGATCTACGAAAGCCACATCCGGGATGAATCCGATTATACCATAGGTCTGCTTGCCGCTGTAGATGAGCTGATTCAGATATCCCGTGAGGCGAAACTGCCCGGGATAGTTTCCCATATCAAGGCGCTCGGCCCCAACGTGTGGGGCCTCTCCGGAGCTGTTGTCAACCGGATCAATCGCGCCAGGCAGGAGGGCCTGGAGATATATGCCGACCAGTACCCCTACGAAGCGTCGAGCACCGGTTTGAGTGCGGCCCTGCTGCCGCGCTGGGCGCAGGCAGGCGGCAGAGGTGAGCTTCAGAGACGTTTCGAAGACCCGGATGAACTGGCCCGGATAAGGGAAGCGATGGTAAAGAACCTGGCCAGAAGAGGTGGTGCCGCAAGGATAATGTTCAGCAGTTTCAGGGCCGATACCACCATCGTCGGCAAGACACTTGAGCAGGTTGCGAATGAACGCAGCCTCAATCCGGTAGATGCAGCGGTGGAACTGCTCAAGCAGGGCGGTCCCTCTATAATTTCCTTCAACATGCACGAGGACGATATAAGGACATTCATGGTCCAGAACTGGACGATGACCGGTTCCGATGGATCACTGCCCGGGATGAACGTCGGAATGCCTCACCCGAGAAGCTACGGCACCTTTCCGAGGAAGATCCGCAAGTACGTCCTGGAGGAGGGTGTGCTGGAACTGCCGGCTGCGATTCGCAGTATGACGAGTCTGCCGGCGACTGCATTCAAGATCCCAGACAGGGGAATTCTGCGCGAAGAGGCGTACGCCGATGTAGTGGTCTTCGATCTTGAGAATCTGAGAGACACCGCCACCTATCAGCAGCCTCACCAGCTTGCCGAAGGCATGGTGTATGTGATAGTCAATGGAGAGCTGGCCATCGATGGAGGTCAGCTCACAGGAGTACTGGCGGGAAAAGTGCTTAAAAAGCGGGTAGTGCGCCGGCACTGATCCGGTACCGCCTTGAACCGACGGAGTAGCTGATGGTGCGCGGAAAAGGCTTCTCTATCCCGATTATCCTGCTTCTATCATGCTTTCCAGTCAATACCTCTGCCCAGCAGAGGGGTCGGCTGGTAGGTACCGTTCTGGATGCCGGCACCGGCAGGCCGCTCTCGAGCGCCAATATCAGGGTGATGGACAGCACACTGGGTACCATCTCCAACTCGGAGGGTTCATATCGTCTCGTCCTGGAACCCGGATTTTATCGCATTGCGTTCGGCTATATGGGATACCACTCCGATACGCTCCGCGTCGCATTCTCTGAAGACTCGATGCGGATGGACATCTCACTTCTGCCTGCGGTGCAGGGAGTTCCTGTAATCCAGGTTCGTCCGGGCACCGATAATCCTGCAGATGAGATCGTACGGAAAGCTGTTGCTGTAAAAAAACGCATGCTGGAAGACCTGCGTACCTACCGTTTCGATGCATACACACTGACAAAGATAACAGTGCCCAGGATTGTAGAGGGGGAAGAGCGACTCAAGATAATCAGTCTGCTCGAAACGCAGACCAGGGGTTACTGGAAGTCGCCGGATAATTACCTGGAAACCATTACTGCCAGAAGGCAGTCCTCGACCTTTTCCGCCACACAGAACATCTTCACAGCCGGAAGGCTCCCGAACTTCATGCGCGAGCAGGTGGTTATAGGCTCCCACAATGTGCCCACTCCTCTATCTGCCGCGGCATTCGACAACTACAGTTTCACCGTCATCGATACAACCATTGCGTTCGGGCAAAAGGTGTTCAGGCTGTGGGTTGAGCCGAGAACCCAGGCATCACCTCTCTTTGTCGGAACCATAGCTATAGCTGAAGGTTCCTATCTGATCGTCAGTGTCGACCTGATCGGTAATGAGGCGATGAACAGCCGCCCCCTCAACAACTGGCATCTCCAGCAGCAGTATGCGACATATGAAGGCAGGTACTGGCTGCCTATCGAGTCGAGAATGCGGTTTACGGTTGATATCGGGATTCAGAGGCCGGCACACATGGATATTCATGCGATCCAGTACGATTACGGGATTAACGAAGAACTCCCGCCAGGTCTCTTCGGCAAATATGAACTGCACGTTGAGCCGGCTGCCGACATGGCCGATTCGTCGGTATGGGAGAGCATGCAGAGGCTGCCGCTGACCGATGAAGAGTCGGATGCATTTGTGAGGATCGAGGAGGATTGGACCCGGCTCGGTTCCACTGCGAGGTTCCTGGTCAGCGCTCTGACCAGCCAGATGGGACAGAGCAATTCACCTGTAACAGAATCTTCAGACTTCTTCCATTTCAACAGGGTAGAGGGTTTCTACTGGGGTGTCGGACTTGCCCTCCGGGAGAAGATACCGCTTACCAGCCTGACCGTTAAGGGTGGTTATGGATTCGCAGACCGGCAGTGGAAATACGGTCTCGAGGTAGAGAGGATTCTCTTCAGAGAGCCTGAGATATCATTCGGCCTGGGAGTAGAGAAAGCGCTGGTCTATCGGGAAGGACTGCGGGTCTATACACCTAACCGTATTACAAGGCTTACCATGCTTTACAACGTGGATCCGGTCGATTACTACGGCAGGAAGGGATGGAGTGCCTGGTTCCGCTTGAAGCCGTGGAGCACGCTTGATATGACACTGCTCTATCAGAACAAGATCCACACCAGCGTACAGAAAAACACCGATTTCAGCATTCTCTATCCAGTGAAGATGTACAGGGAGAACTCACCGATAATAGACGGCCGCCTGAACTGCGTGATAATGACCCTCGACCTGGATACCACCAAATATCTGAGTGCCGGCAAATCTGACTGGGCAGTAGAGGGTGAGAATACATGGAGAGTGCTGGGTGAACTGGAGCTGACTCAAGGTCCTTTCTGGCGCAGTGATTTCGACTATATGCGCGGGGAACTTCTCATTACCCGCCATGTGTATACGTTCGGTTCGGGGTTTCTCGATCTGACATTCAGGGGAGGGGGTGCCACCGGTGAACTGCCGCCACAGAGGCTGTTCGATTTCTACGGCGGTGCTGGCGGCGCCTACCAGCCAGGCGTATTCATGAGCCTCGATGCCGGAGAGTTCGTGGGTGATATCTACACCATGTTATGGGCTGAACATAACTTTGGAACCATGCCCCTGCGGTGGCTTGGTATTCGCCCCAGAGATCAGCTCGACGTGGATATCGTGGTGCATGGTTGTGTGGGTGCGATAGGTCTGGAGGGTGCTAATGCAGGTACTCTGGCCGCATATGGCGGCAGGGCCACAGACGGCCTGCACTGGGAGGTCGGCTTCGGTCTGGCCCGCCTCCTCACCTTCCTGCGCCTCGACTTCACCTGGCGCCTCACCCACCTGGGCAATCGAAACCTGGTTATTTCTTTAGGTACTGCGTTCCGGCT
>CAZWVF010000015.1:0-11021 GCA_964637695.1 uncultured Gemmatimonadota bacterium
TCCATAGTACGAATAGACTATGTCATCTCAGGAAGGGGTTTGTCGGACAGGCTCTGTTATGAATTCTATTTTTAACAGTCATAGACGATGCTTGGTCAGTGTCTTCGTGGGCACTTCAATCTTCTGGGTATTCTATTTCTGTCCAACAATAGTACAAGCCCAGCAGTTAGACCGGAATAAGGCCAAAGTAGCAATCGTTCCTTTCTTTGGCGTCGGCCTCACCTCTGGTGACTTACAGGAATCACAATCCATCGAGGAAGATCCAGAGTATGGTAGTCATTCAAGAAGCTGGCATTTTAATCCTGGAACCACATTCACTGCCCGGTTTTTATTATGGCAGTCACAATTTGTAGGGAGTGAAAACGCTGGCTTAGTGACTATTGCATTACTCGGCGGGTGCGATCTCTCACTTCTTCCCATGAGGCCAGACAAAATCACGGACGTTGATGGAACATACACTGGTAGTTCAAATGACATGCTGAGAGAGAATAATGTCTATCTCGCACCAGGTTTCGTTATCAGGTCCAACATAATCCCTGTTCAATTATTATTAATGGCAGGAGTGAATTACAGGATTTCGAATGGAAGCAATTTATCTGGAATTGATCTGGAAAACTGCTTCGGTATGAGTTGGGTGGCAATGATAAGGTATCATTCAATTTGGGGCGGAATAACTGTTCACAAAAGACGATCAAACTTTATTAGAAAAAGTATGTTTTGGCCTTTAGGTTATGAGGCATCGGTGAATGTATCGCGTACAACAGTAATGCTGAGTATTGGATTTAATGGCTGGCGCCCATAGCGGTTATCCAGACCGCTGTTGTATAGTTCTAAGTTCACCACTCATATCTTTATCCGCCGGTAGTGTAATACCCGTGTCCATGGGCATCCCATTCGGCGTAAAACGACCCGGCTTTTAGCCACCCTTCTCCTGATGATGCTATGAAAGATTTCATAATGCTTTGCACAATTTTGGCCGTGCACGATAAATCGTTATCATCTCGATTCCACTTTACATACTCAGTTGCTGTTATAATCTCGGCTGCTCGGCCTTTAGGAAGAATCCATCCAACAGTCACATAATGTTTACCGTCATGTTCATCATCCATGACAAAGGTAAGTGTGTCTTTTAGAACAACTGTTAATGTGATAGTTGTTCCATATTCACTTGATATCCACTGCCAGTCACCCTCGATATTTATTGCTTCTATTTCTTTACTGATGAGGCGCTGAATCTTACTCTTATACCCCAATAAAACTAGATTAGGTCCTGTACAGCCTTGTGCAACTAGCTGATATGATTCGTTTGACACATTTTCTTCCGTCATGGGTGGACTTGGATATGGTGGGAGATCCAGCAGGGCTTCTAATATTTCATCAGCTGAAAGAGGTTTTGTAGGTTTACTGCACCCGTTCTGACTTGTGCATATCAGAATAACCAGACCCAGAAAAGACCTCTGCAAATAGTCATCTCAGTTCCAAAAAGCCGGGAGTTAAGCTTAAACAAAAATAGCCGTGCTTACGTCAAATGTGAGACGAACAATAACGCTGAGGTATTCACCATATTTGCATTCACGTACCTCATCACCTAACAGAGGACCAGATGGCAGCGTCCCGGCGGGACGGACCTCAACATGCACCGGGTCAGATGTATTATATCCATCTTTTATACTGCAATCAGGCGTACAAATATGTGCCTTTCTAACTACATTATTAAATCAACGTTTATTTCTGGGCTCCTCCTTCTTTCACTTGGCTGCGATATGCTGTTTGAATCCGAGAAAGTACCTGCTGTTGAGTTGGTGTCAGTTATTCCCATCGTTACCGATGTGTCGTTGCCACTTGTAGTTATTGATACGGATACTATTTCGTCGAATACCAAACAGTGGACTTACAGCATATCTGACGAACGCATCCAAAGGTTGTTAATAGGGTGGACTTTTGACTTTGTGGCGACATATGGCGTGGAACAAGACAGCGTTATGTTGCGCTTCAAGATGGCCGAGAATTCAGGGTGGGTAATTATATGGCAATTCTCATCAAATGTTGGGGGATGGTCTACCACCGATGTCTGGGACTATTTGGACGGGCCAGGGATTCCACCAGCTCATAAGATGGTGGAAGATAATACTATAATACTTGAAGGAAGGAATCTGGAAGGACCACCTTCGCTGCGAGTGGTACGGATAAATCCAGATGTGAGCAGCATTCCTCTGCCAGAAAATGGGATTATTGAATTTACCGGGACACTAGAAGAAGGAATGATTCGCCTCAGTGATGGGTACCACTGGTATAGGGATGGGACAGTAGAGGAAGAAGTGTTTTCAACAGGATCTAACCTGCAGATGACACCGGATCACGTATGGTGGATATCAGGTCTCGACGATACCACTCAGAACATGTTGGTTTGGTACAACCGTATAACTGGAGTGGAGAATCGGACTCCGCTGTCTGACGGTTACGGGAATCACTTTACGGTTACCCAAGACAACCTAATTGGAAATCCAAATCTTCAACGCCCTACTTACCCATCTGACTGGGCATGGGTACGTTATGACTTGAATGATATCCTGGCCGGTAAAGGACTTACATCATCCTTAATCGATACGTTGTTTATGTTAACGCGCTACCGTCCCAGGGGCTGTATCTGGTCGGAGGATGCCATTCTTGCTGACATATTCCTTCAATCTATACGAACACCACCAATAGTAGCCGTACTGCGGCCGGACCTTACACTGGTCCGGCGAAGGGAAGTACCGGTCAGTCCATACTGGCTGGGATTGCTCGATTCAGAAAAATACTGTGCTATAGCAACCGCCAAATTGATCAGTGAATATGTGATGAGAAGCAACAGGTATTCAGGGTGGCTCCATAAGGCCCGGCCAAGGATATGGCTGTTCCCCTGGAAATAGAGGAGAGGTGCTTTAATGAAAACACTCAGGATAGGCCTGACAGCTGTATCGTTTATGCTTGTGTTGTGTTCCACTACTCAGGGGCAGGAAACAACTGCGGTGAGAAAAGTCCGCTTCGGCATTGGGATAGCAGTCACAGAATCATACGAATCTGTCAGCTGGTATGAGGTTAATCCGGTGAGCATATTCGTTCCAATTGACTTATCGGAAAGGTTCAGGATCGAACCTGAAATAGGTATTATCAGGATCTCTGATGAGGAAACTGAAAGGTATAAACGTAATAACAAAGGTTTAAGTATCGGGATTGGAATATTCCCGATGATAAACAGAGAAAATGTTAACCTCTACTATGGTATGCGCATGGGGCTTATCCGAACTTCCTGGTCCTACTATTACGGTGGGGAACTCGTGGATGACCGGCCTCAGAATGGGTATTTCATCGCTCCTGCAGTTGGTGGGCAATTTTTTCTGACTGATTCTTTTGCCTTGGGCGGAGAAGCTCAGTTCAGATACGTATCCTTAAGTGGAGAGGGAACGAGTAGTATGTACAAAGTTGAATTATCAACAATTGAAAGATCAACAAGGGCGCTGTTTTTCATCCGTTTTTTCTTCTAGATATTTCAGGCATGGCCTGTCTTGGAGATCAGGTTCTCGGGACGAGTGAGAATTAGGAGTTTATCAAGAATATGCGGGGGGAATAAAGGGATCACTTGGAGTAGATTATTAGGTGAGGTAACAGGGGGATTCGGGCGCTGCCGGACAGTCTGCAATCAGTTATGCTGATTGCGGCCCTGCTTATTATTAACTCCCTTTTTATTTATGTGCCGGATACATGCCAAATCCCGCGGTACCGTATGTTCGTTGGCAGGTTCTACTCAATTGCCACAAACGTAGTGTTTACAAGGTCGGATGAGGTATTGGCAAACGACAGGTGAGGATGTCTGAAGAGAGCGTAATCGGGGATAAGTGCCCTGTCCATCGGCAACACAATGTGGTATAATATCAGAAGTGGATCAGAAACACCATCGGGATCGCTCTCGCACGGTTGTTCCAACATTCTGTCTCCCGCGAATCTTGTTCCATTCACACCGTCCGTGTGCTTTACGACACCTGCACATCCATGTGCATTGTCAGACTTTCGCTGGCACATAAGTCTACTGGATAGCCGATCAAACCAGCAGATGATAATCGATCTTGTGCAGAATGACATAAAACAAAACAGCGGGGTTTTTCCCGAGAATGTCATTCGTTGAACGAAAATGCCAGGAGGCTCGAAAGAAATGACTAAGATCAAGATAGCTATCGTCGGCGTTGGGAATTGCGCCAGTTCTCTGATACAGGGCATCCACTATTACCAGGATAAAAACCTGCAAGATACCATCGGCCTGATGCATTGGGAGATTGGCGGATACCAGCCCGGTGACATAGAGGTCGTCGCGGCCCTCGATATCGACAAACGTAAGGTCGGCGTCGATGTGCACGAGGCCATTTTTTCCGCGCCCAACTGCACGACGGTGTTCTGTTCCGTACTCCCTGAGTCCGGCGTCACCGTACGGATGGGAAAGATTCTGGACGGGTTCTCCGACCACATGAAGGACTACGATGAAAAGCGCACCTTTATCCTCGCCGACGAGCCGGAACCCAGCGAAGCAGATGTAGTTAAGATGCTCAAGGAATCCGGCGCGGAAATCCTCATGAATTACCTGCCGGTCGGCTCCGAGGAGGCGACCCGCTTTTACGCCGGTTGTGCATTGAAGGCCGGTCTGGCCTTCGTCAACAACATTCCGGTTTTTATCGCCAGTGATCCTGATGGAAGTTGGGCGAAGCATTTTGAAGAGGCCGGTCTGCCCATTATCGGTGACGATATCAAGGCCCAGTTGGGCGCCACCATTACCCACCGCATATTGACCGATCTGTTCGCCAAGCGGGGTGTTAAGCTGGAGCGCACCTACCAGCTCAACACCGGCGGCAATACCGATTTTCTCAACATGCTCAACCGTTCACGCCTGGCCTCCAAGAAGGAGTCCAAGACCGAGGCGGTACAGGCTGTGGCCGCCCGCCGTATGGATAACGACAACATTCATATCGGTCCGAGCGACTACGTGCCCTGGCAGAATGATAACAAGGTCTGTTTCCTGCGCATGGAGGGCAGGCTGTTTGGTGATGTGCCTATGAACCTCGAGTTGCGCCTGTCGGTGGAGGATTCGCCCAATTCGGCGGGTGTGGCTATTGATATGATTCGTTGCGCCAAACTGGCGTTGGACCGGGGCCAGAGCGGCATTCTGGAAGGGCCATCGGCCTATTTCTGCAAACATCCGCTACGTCAGTTCACTGACGACCAGGCCTACCGCATGACCGAGGCCTTTATCGAAAACAAACGTGGGGGAGCGTATGAAGTGTCTGATCATCGCCGCCGGCAAGGGCAGCCGGCTGCAGCAAAGGGGTAATAGCAAGCCCCTCATCCCCCTCCTGGGCATTCCCCTGATTGAACGTGTCATCCGCGCCGCATTGGAGGCCGGGGCGGATGAATTCTATGTCGTAATCGGCTACCAGGGCGAACAGGTTCGCGATTTCCTGGCGCAGCTGGCGGAACGTCTTGCGATTCGGATCACGCCGCTGGTGAATGACCACTGGGACAAAGAAAACGGTGTTTCGGTGCTTAAGGCGCGAAACATTCTGCACGAACCGTTTTTACTGCTCATGGCTGACCACCTGTTCGATCCCAACCTGGCCCGCCCATTGATGATGCTGACTCTGGGCGATGGGGAGATCGCGCTGGTAGTGGACAGCAGGACCCGCAATCCCCTCATCGATATGGAAGACGTCACCCGCGTCAAGGTGGAAGACGGCCAGGTGGAGCATGGCCCGACGGAAAATAAAAACATCCGTGACATCGGCAAGGGACTGGCCGATTTCACTGGCTTCGATACCGGTATTTTTCTGTGCTCCCCCGCCATCTTCAAGGCGCTGGAACAAAGCCAGGCAAAAGACGGCGACACCACCCTTTCCGGGGCGGTACGGGTCCTGGCCGCCGAGGGGCGCGCCAAAGCGATCCCGGCGGACGGTTTCTGGATCGATGTGGACGATTCCGCAGCCTTCAAGAAGGCGGAGCAGGCTCTGCTGGCCCGTCTGCGTGACAAGCCCAACGACGGGCCGGTATCCCGTTATTTGAACCGCCCCATCTCCGTGCGGATTTCCCGTCATCTGGCGAAGTTTGACATCACGCCCAACCAGATTTCCTCGTTCTCGTTTCTGTGTTCTCTGCTGGCCGCCGGACTCTTTGCCTTGGGTGGGTATCACGCATTGCTCCTGGGCGGTGTCCTGGCCCAGTTCGCGTCCATCATCGATGGTTGTGACGGCGAAGTTGCCCGGCTCAAGTGCCAAAGCAGCGACGTCGGCGGCTGGTTCGATGCGGTACTGGACCGCTATGCCGATGCCTTTCTGCTGTTCGGTTTGACCTGGCACCTGCTGGGGGCGGAAGCGAACGGCTGGATCCTGTTGGTCGGTTTCATGGCCATTATCGGCTCGTTCATGCTGAGTTACACCGCAGACAAGTACGACAACCTGATGCGTGAAAGGATTAAAGCCGGAGGCAAGGCCGGGTTGCGGATGGGGCGCGACGTGCGCGTGTTCCTCATCTTTCTGGGCGCGGTGGCCAATCTGGTGTTGCCGGTGTTGGTGGTAATCGCTGTAGTAATGAATCTCGAGACCCTGCGCCGGGTGAGAATTGCGCTCAATGGACAACATTGATCGCGCAAAAGAGAAAATCCGGGAGATCATCGCTGACTCGCGAGTGCCTGAGGATCCTCGTCATGCCGACAATACCCTGTATTGGCTTTTGCGCCTGCAGCCGGATGCCGGCAATAGCCTGCAACTGGCGGCGCTGGCTCACGACATCGACCGGGCCTGCGAGGAGACCAAGGTAAGACGAGCGGACTTCGATGATTACGATGTCTTCAAGGCCGCCCATTCCCGACACAGTGCGGAAATATTACGCTCGATTCTAACCGCATGCGACGTGGCTCGGGATATTGTGGACGAAGCCTGTCGCTTGGTGGAGGTCCATGAAGTAGGCGGTGATGCTGGCTCCGATCTGCTCAAGGACGCGGACAGCATCTCCTATTTCGATGTCAACCTGCCGCTCTATTACCAGCGCGAGGGGTGGGCCGCGAGCAAGCAGCGATCACTCTGGGGCTATCGGCGCCTCTCCGCACGGGCGAAAAAGATTGTCGAGAATATCGGCTACGAGGAGGAGGCAATGACACGCCTGCTGCGAGAGGTGATTCATGAAAGTGTCCACTGACGCTTTTGCCACACCTGGACCACGTGCAGGGTGACATCTGGACCTCATTACATCCTGCATCGCCCACCAGTAACAACTCACTATAGATTCGCTCGAATCACTATTCTTACTTACAATAGAGTTAAATAATAAATGATTCCTGCAAGGAATAATGATCATGGATGAACTGATATTCATTGTTAATGAGGCTCCTGAAGGTGGTTACACCGCTCGAGCCCTGGGGGAGTCTATCTTCACAGAGGCAGATTCGCTTGAAGATCTGCGTGAGGAGATCCGCGAAGCTGTAAAATGTCATTTTGAAGATGACAAATCCCCAAGAGTGGTAAGGATCCATTTCGTTCGTGAAGAAATACTTTCGGTATGAGAATACCACGGGATCTTTCAGCCCAGGACCTCATAACCGCCCTCAAGAAGTACGGTTATGAAGTTACTCGGCAGAAAGGCAGCCATGTGCGTCTGACAACAAACGAGGAGGGGGAGCATCACATTACTGTACCGATGCATAAGTCACTGAGAATCGGAACTCTTGCAGGTATTATTGGTGATGTAGCAGGACATTTCCATATTCCTCGTGAGGAGTTGCTGCGAAGGCTATTCAAGTAAATTTCAACATTCTTCCGTGTGCCAGATATGTGCCAAAGTGTAGTTTTACCTTACACGCAGGAAGTCGCAGGTTCAAATCCTGCATCGCCCACCAGCAACAACTCACTATAGATTCGCTCGTATCTCTATTCTCCCTTATAATCGTTATTAAGGATGATCACACATGAGGAGATGAGTTCGATGTTCAAGTTGGTAGAAGTAAAAGCGTTATCGGATTATCGGTTGTGGGTGCGCTTTGACGATGGTGTTGAAGGAGAAGTTGACCTGTCGCATCTTGCTGGTCGGGGAGTCTTTGCCACGTGGGACGATTATAAGGTCTTCAAGAGGGTACATATTGACTCAAGCGGAGCTCCCTCCTGGAATAACGACATTGATATCTGCCCGGATGCACTGTATCTGCAGGTCACTGGGAAGACAGCCGAGCAGGTATTCCCAAAGATAAAAACGACTTCTATCGATGCCTGAAATAAGCCGTTTCTATGGCATAGTAATCAGGATGTACTTCAGCGATCATCACCCACCTCACTTTCATGCGGAGTATTCGGGCAGCAGGGTACTGGTAAATATCGATACGTTAGCTGCAATCGCCGGCAACCTTCCGCCAAGAGCGATGGGCCTCTTGACTGAATGGGCATCTCTGCATCAACAGGAATTGCGCCTGGACTGGGAAAAGGCACAAAACCTGGAACCGTTGGACAAGATCGATCCTCTGCCTTAGAGATGATACGTGTACCGGATATGTGCCAGATGTGTGTCAGACTCTGCAAACTAATGACCGCTTTGTCGACCCCTGTGCAGGGCACTGTCGTGGTGATGCTTGAAATTATCTTTTGAATGCTATTCATAAGGTGAGAGCATTTAGCCTGAAATCACAGAGGCAAGACATCCGTAACGTGTTGCAGTTCATAGAAGACGAGATTATTCGATAGTACAGGTGTAGACCCGGCATTGACGGGATCAGCGCTGCAGTAGGGCTTCACCGGGGTGCTGAAAAGATCACATTGGCGGAATTGACAGGAATTCAAGCGAGATGTTCGGTTCTGAAATTAAGTAACTTCCCTGTCGGGGGTGGATTCCTGCGAACAGCGCCAGGGGGAACGGAGGCAGATCATGCGCCAGGGGTTACAGCTCGATACTTTGCGAGGCATCTACGGTCGGATTGCAAGGCGCTATGATGCTCAACATTCCCTGATCACGCTCGGAGCCGATCAACGGGGACGAAAACTCGTTGTGGAACGTACGGTGAGCGAGGGCGATAAGGTGCTCGACTGTGGGTCTGGTACCGGTTCAACAGCTTCCATTGCTGCCGACCGCACGGGCAAGAGTGGTCATGTGACCCTTTTCGATCTGAGTGAAGATATGCTCGTGGTCGCCCGGGAGAAGCTCCGGCGCGAGGGTTTTGAGGATCGCGCCACGTTCATGACCGGCGACATGCTCTCACTACCTTTTCCTGACAATACATTCGATTCTGTTCTGTCCACCTATAGCCTCTGCCCGTTGTTCAACCCTTCCCTTGGGGCACTTGAGCTTCTTCGTGTCGTAAGGAAGGGCGGAAGTATCGGCATTGCCCACTCCGCCGACCCGAAAAACCCGGCCATCAAGTTTGTGGCCAACCGCATCGAAAGCATAGCATGGCGCATTCCTTCGCTCTCGATGGGTTGCAGGGCGGTGGATGTGCTGCCGGCACTGGAAAATGCTGGCGCAAGCGTGGTGTTGTACCGCTCGATCGGTGTCCCGTTCTGGCCCTTTGCCGTCATCGTCGTGCAGAAGCCGTTATGAAAACCACAATACATCATCTCTTACGACAATGATGGACGAGGCCGGATCGCACAACCGTGCTCCCGCCGACTGGAAAGCAGAATACGATACCCATCTGCACCACCTTACGCTCCGGCGGGTCCGGGTCTCTTCCATTCTGGTGGTCATTGTTGTCAGCCTCGATGCCCTCTTCCAGTTCTTTGCAAAACCGGAGGTGTTCTACGGTATCATGTGGGTAAGGGGAATGACGATTCTTCTTATTCTATCGCTTTTCGGAGCGACATATATACACAACATCGCCCGGCATGCCATCACTCTCGCTGTCGTTGGCACGGTGATCGTCCTGGGAGATATTGAAGGAGCCATTATTGCGACGGGGGGATATCACTCATCCTTCCAGACAGGCCTGACGCTTCTCGTTGTTGCTGTCGGTCTGTTGTTCCCATTCTCGCTTCGTCATATAGGCATCGTAGCTCTGCTCGCATGGTCCGTTTTTCTTATTCCTATCTTTCTTGGTCAGGAGACCGTCGGGAACAATGACACCATGTTCGTGGTGAACACCTTCTTCCTCGTCTGTGCGTCGATCATAGCGATGACAGCTGTCCGTCTGACCTCCAGGCTGCGTCGGAAAGAATTCTACGGCCGCCTTGCGCTGGCAGAAGAGCAGGCAAAATCCGAACGATTGCTGCTGAACGTCCTGCCGGCGGAGATTGCGGAGCGGCTAAAAGAAAACCATAAGGTGATATCGGACAGGATACAGGAAGCGACGGTTCTGTTCGCGGACATTGCCGGCTTCACTTCGTTCTCCGCCAGCCTTTTACCCGATGACCTGGTGAAGCTCCTGAACAATCTTTTTTCGCGTTTCGATCAGCTAACGGAGCGGTTCGGATTGGAAAAGATCAAGACGATCGGGGATTCATATATGGTTGCAGGTGGAGTGCCGTCCGGCGGTGAACTGCAGGCCGAGGCCATCGCGGATATGGCTCTTGAGATGGTCAAAGAGATGAAACGATTTCGGGAAGACACCGGAGTGCCGCTCGATATCCGGATTGGCATCAATACCGGGCCCATAGTGGCGGGGGTGATCGGGCAGAAGAAATTCACATACGACCTTTGGGGTGATACGGTGAATACTGCCAGCCGAATGGAGTCGCACGGCCTGACAGGCAGAATACAGGTGACAGAAGCCACCTACGCAAGTCTCAGAGATTCGCATACGTTCGAGGAACGAGGCCTGATTGACGTGAGAGGGAAGGGGCAAATGAAGACCTATTTTTTAGCAGGGCGGAAGCAGGGGAGGGATGATTGAGCGCTCTTCCAGGCCGAACAGGGATCTGGATTCTGGTGATCGAACCCGCCCTTGAAATACTCGGCCAGCTTCTGGGCATCCCGGTGATCGGTTTTGATCCTCTCACCGGGTTTCCTCGGAATGAGCGACAGAACGA
>CAZWVF010000015.1:11121-48059 GCA_964637695.1 uncultured Gemmatimonadota bacterium
CGGTGATCGGTTTTGATCCTCTCACCGGGTTTCCTCGGAATGAGCGACAGAACGAAGTTTCGTTTTAATTCCGCCACGTACTCAGCCAGAAGGCCGTTCAACTCTTCGTATCGGATGTAGGCGTCCCGACCGGGTACCTGGTCGGCACGGCCCAGCATGCCGTTGAGGTAGTTCAGTTGATCGAGCAGCATCGGAGTCTGGTATGTGCCGGGGGCCGTTACGAACTTCGCCTGCAGTTCGGCGAGTAGATTGTCGGCCCTCTGAGCATTGCGTTCCGCTCGTCCACCGGACTCGATGGCTTCAGCCAGCTCCTCACGCTTCATGCGGATCATGTTCTCCGCCATCCGGGCTCTGCTGATTGTGTCCCGGATCTTCAGGCTGAGTTCGAGCTGGGCTTCCATGTCCTCATTTGTAACACCATCTTCGGCGACTCGCGGATCGACAAGCAGCTCGAAACTCTCTGAATGGGACCACTCACCCACGGTCAATTTCACCTGGTATGTATCGGGAACTGCTCTCGGGCCACTGCGCCCGGCACTGTTCGCATTGGCCTGCCAGGGGCCGGCGTGTCTTATATCCCAGATGAACCGATGCATTCCGGCCGATTTCTGCAGTCGTTGTGTGCCGAACCATTCCAGGTTGAACTCGGTTACGTCGAGTTCCTCCGGTCCAACAGGCATTTCACCCGGCCCCTCGCTGGAGAAACCGCGGATCAGCGTTCCGTTTTGATCAAATATTTCCAGCCGTACTTCTCCAGCCGGTTCCTCCGCGAGATAGTAATCGATGACTGCTCCTGATTGCGGGTATTGAGGACCTCCGGATGAACGGCCCCTTCCACGACCACCCTGCATCCTGTAAGTATCATTCGGTTCGAACAGGTAGCAGGAACTTGTCAGCACCGCATCGTCGATCTGGTGCAGGCGCGTTACGTTGTCCATGATCCAGAAAGAACGGCCCATGGTCGAGAGTACCAGGTCCTTGCGGTAAACCTTGATATCGGTTACCGGCGTTGCGGGCAGGTTCATCTGAAAGGACTGCCAGCTGGCACCATCGTCAAATGAGATGTACATCCCGAACTCTGTGCCTGCATAGAGCAGACCCTCCCTGTCGGGATCCTCGCGCACCACACGTGTCGGACTGTCGCCGGGAATGCCGTTGCTGCCTGTCGTCAATCGCGTCCAGCTCTTCCCGTAGTCATCGGTGCGGTAGATGTATGGCTGCCAGTCGTTCAGTTGATATCGCAAAACAGCCACGTACGCCTTGTTGGGCCTGTGGGGAGAGGGTTCCACGGTCTGCACGCGCCCACCAGGAGGCAGATCGGGTGGGGTTATGTTCTCCCAGTTTTCTCCTCCATCCCGTGTGATATGGATCGGACCGTCATTTGCACCCACCCAGATCAGGCCTTCCACCAGGGGGGATTCCTGCACTGCGTAGATCGTGCTGTAGAACTCTTCACCGGTAATATCCCTGGTGATGGGCGATCCGGAGATGACCTGCTTGTCAGGCTCGAACGCCGTCAGGTCGGGAGAGATCGTTTCCCACGTTACGCCCTCGTCGGTAGTCCTGTGCAGGTACTGTGAAGCGTGGTAGATCACGTTTGGGTTGTGAGGTGAAACGTGGATGGGGGATACACGCTGAAACCGGTATTTCAGATCGCGCGGGTTGTGGCCGTACATGTTGGCTGCGCCAACATAGTACTGCTGCTCCTGACCAGTGATCTTGTTGTAGCGCCCGAAGCGACCCTTGTTGCCTGAATAGACGATGTTGTGGTCTCCGGGCTTTGGAACCGCCGGACCTGTTTCGCTCCCTCCAACTGCCCGCCAGAAACCGGTCGGTCCGATTGCCGAAGACCAGGGGGGTGCGCTCGGTACCATGATCGTGCTGTTGTCCTGCTGGCCGGCGTACACCCAGTAGGGGAACTGATCATCCACGTTCACCTGGTACAGTTCAGCTGTCGGCTGGTTATTCTGTGTGGACCAGGTACGGCCTCCGTCCCGTGTTACATTGGCTCCGCCGTCGTTCGACTGGATAAAGATGTTGGAATCGTCAGGATTGATCCACATGTCGTGGTTGTCACCGTGAGGGGTGCGGCCGCTGCGCCATGTTACACCGGCGTCTGTCGATATGTAGTACCCCGTTGCGTTCACATAGAGAAGATCCGCATTGTTGGGATCGGCGTCGATGTTGCAGTAGTAGAATGGACGTGTCAGCAGGCTTCTCTGTGAGGAAACCTGTCGAAATGTCTCTCCCCGATCATCGGAACGATATACACCTCCATCTCCCTCAGAAGCCTCAATTAAAGCGTAAACGCGATCGGGATCGGCCGCTGAGACCGCAAGGTCGCTCTTGCCGAACAGTCCCTGCGGCACTCCGGCAGTTATTTTCTGCCATGTATCGCCGCCGTCGGTTGACCGGAATAATCCGTCTTCGGCGCCGCCGCTGATTATCGTCCACGGCTTGCGCTCACCGCGCCACATCGATGCATAGATAATGTTCGGATCTGCCGGACAGAACTCCAGATCGACCGCCCCGGTCCGATCCGTGAGGAATAAGACATTCTCCCAGGTCTGACCACCATCACTGCTCCTGTAGACGCCACGGTCGGGATTGGGACCGAATGCAGAACCGATAGCGGCAATGTAAACCAGATCCGGATTGGCTGGGTGGATCAATACAGCGCCTATCTGTCCGACGTTCCTGAGACCGATGAACTCCCAGCTCCTGCCGGCATTGGTCGATTTGTATACTCCACGCCCCGTAATAACGTTGCTGCGGATGCCATCGGAGCCTGTCCCGACATAGATGATATCGGGGTTTGTCCGGGATACCCTGATCGCTCCGATCGAGCCGGTTTCCAGATATCCGTCGGTGATATTATTCCAGCTCTGACCGTAATCTGTGGTTTTCCAGACTCCTCCTCCTGCAGATCCCATATAGAAGGTAGAAGGTTGTGAAGCTGTTCCTGCTACAGCAGTTACCCGTCCGCCCCGTGAGGGACCAATGTAACGGTAGCTCATGCCCTCGAAAAATACCGGACTGATTCCTGTCAGTTGACTATCCCCGGTTTGCTGGGCCTGGAGCACTGTTTTCGGGCCTGAAATTAACAGATCAAGACAGATTATCGCGATAACGGCAGGGATTCTTTTCATAACCAGAGCTCCTGATTCAGGTCGGTGAGTCCGGGATTTTACAGCCTGATTCTTTGCCAGTGTAATCGAGTCGGTTATCGACTGCCAGACAACTTATCGGGAGGAGGAAACCATATCTTCGATTCTCCGTAACTTCTTCAAGAAACCGGAGGGACTGGGCTTTGGTTGTTCCGGGCCGGGCCAGTTACGTAATCACGAGGTCTTGGCGAACCGTCAGCGAACCTGATCGATAGCCCTCTGAAGTTTCGAGGCAACCTCTTCGGCAAGCGGTTCCACTTCGGGCTTCTTTACGAGACCGAAGATCTCTACGGGATTGATTGCAGAGATTATGCTCCCGCCCTCATCCCGTTCCGCCACCACTACATTGCAGGGCAGCAGCAATCCGATAAGAAGTTCTGCCGACAGAGCCTGATGGGCGAGTGGAGGACTGCACGCACCCAGGATGACATACTTGCGGAAATCGATGTCCAGTTTCTTCTTCAGGGTCGCCTTCACATCTATCTCGGTAAGGATGCCGAAACCCTCACCTGCAAGTGTCTCGGTTACTCGCTCGACCGCTTCTTCGTAGGAGAGGTCGGGCAGCTCTCTGGTTAATCCATATGCTGGATGTTCCATGATGTTCTGCTCCTTCAATGTCTCATCGTAACCGGCAGAAAGGAACCTGTTCCTACCTGTAATACCTTATGATCTTCCGGCTCATCTTTTCTGCAATGATACGTATGCCGTCGTTGATCAGCATGTCTGCCGATTCCGGTTCGGTACGTGCTTCATCAACCAAACTATCAGAGCCGAACTTTAACTGTCAAACAGGTGGATATTTAACCGGTATGAATTCCACCCCGTATCTCCCAAGATTATTATTGTCGATAAAAAGGGGAAAGCTGCAGGAGCAAAAGTAATCCCTGCAGAGCCGGCAGACATTTTCGGGGGAATACACAGCCCTCTTTGCCGTTGACGGCTGGGACCTTCAGGCGTTTTCTATATAGACCCCGGGGGCGTAGTTCAGTTTGGTTAGAACGCCGGCCTGTCACGCCGGAGGTCGCGAGTTCGAGTCTCGTCGCTCCCGCCAGTTACTACAGAATGGCCGCAGTCACAAAGCTGATTGCGGTCTTTTTCTTTTTCCTCCCGATTGATTGTTGACGCATCAATTGTATTATTGTATTAATATACTATAACAATAATACAATATGGTTCATCACACTCAAACCTCAGAGGCGATGGTGAATTTTTCCATCGATACAAAAAGCGGAATCCCGATCTACCGCCAGATTATCGAGCAGATCAGGTTTGCAATCGCCGGAGGCAGTTTCGAAGCAGGACAGCAGTTGCCGACCGTTCGCCAGCTGGCCGTAGATCTGGCAATCAATCCCAATACAGTCATACGTGCCTACCGGGAACTTGAAATCGAAGGTGTGCTCGAAACCCAGCAGGGATCGGGAACATACATCAGTCTTAAGAGGCCTGAAATCGATCGGGTCGAGAAGCAGCGGATGCTCGATCAGATCATCACAGAGATGCTTGCCAGAGCATCCTCATACGGATTCTCTACCGGTGAGATCGTGGATGCTCTGCAAAAGAGTCAGGAGGCGTCATCATGAGCCAGACACAAATACAGGATCAGATCACAAAAAACCTCAAGGGATTTTCACCAGATATATTCGCAACGACATTGAGGGCAGATTTTCGCTTCGCACCGATCAACGTGATGATACTGCTGATTATCTTCGTGATTGGTCTTGCGGTTCATCTCAGACTGAACGAATTCAGTTACTACGCGGTGGCTATCTGTCTCGGCTCGGCGGTCGTCTTCCCATTGCTGCTGCGGGTGTTTCAGGTATGGGAGGCTGCGATAGCCCTCGGTACTCTGGATGGTCTTATCGCATATCTGCATCTCCGTCCCGACAGCGGAATAATCCTGATCACCATCGTTCTGGCCATGCTGCTGGCTCCTTCGATTCAGATCGCCTACCAGTGGGAGAAGGCAGTAGTGCTTCGCTTCGGCAAGTTCAAAGGACTGCGCAAGTCGGGGCTCTTTGTTCTGATGCCTGTCATAGACAAAGTCGCTGAGTTCGTCGACCAGCGTATCCGGGTGAGCGACTTCAGTGCAGAAACAACCCTGACGAAAGATACTGTGCCGGTCAGCGTTGATGCGATCGCCTTCTGGATGGTATGGGAAGCGCAGAAGGCGGTTCTGGAGGTCGAGAAGTTCAAGGATGCAGTCGTCCTTTCAGCCCAGACGGCATTGCGGAATGCCATCGGCAAGCACGACCTGGCTGATCTGCTCTCACAGAGGGACAGACTTGGTGAGGAGATCCAGAACGTGCTCGATGAAAAGACAAATGCATGGGGTATTACAACTCAGGCGGTGGAGATCCGTGACATAATCATTCCGAAGGGTCTGGAAGACGCCATGTCGAGGCAGGCACAGGCTGAAAGAGAACGCCAGAGCCGCATCATTCTGGGTACGGCCGAAACCGAGATCGCAGAGAAGTTTGCTGCGGCCTCTGAACATTACAAGGATAACCCTGTCGCGCTGCACCTGAGGGCGATGAACATGGTCTACGAGGGCCTCAGGCAGAAGGGATCGATGATCATCGTTCCTTCCAGTGCGGTCGAGACGATGGGTCTGGGAGCTCTGGGGGGCCTGACAGCTTTCGACCGCCAGACTCTTGCTCCGCTGGAGAGCGATGAGGTGGCAGACAAGAAAATTAACGAGGATGAGAACTGACACGCGAACACCTGCAACCTGGGAACCGGTCGTTCCATAAGGTCTTAGTGCACCGTTCCGTAAATACGCGATTCTCTTTATCAATCCTGCGCGCTCGGCTAAACTGAGATGATGTGACACAGGTTACGCATACTTGATGTTTACTCAAGAATCAGGGGAAAGGGAGTTGGCATGGATCTTCGCGATTACCCGATCGAGGAGGGGATCGAGGCAAGATTCGCCTCAGTGGAGGGATTGAAAACCTTTGCCGGAAATATAGATGACGAATTGCTCAAGGGAAGACTGCTTACCGCTGCGGCCCTTAAGGAGATACTGGAGGCAAGGGATGGAGAAATTATAGATGGCCTGATAGGCAGACTCGACACAGGTGTTCTGGATGATGTTACTATTGTGCTGGAGATGACCACCCAGCAGACTGTTGAGGAAGAGCTGCGCACAGGTGAACTGTATCGCCCCGGACTCAATAAATAATGACCATTGTGAAATCAGTACTGCTTATTTCCTTTCTGGTGCTCACGTTCCTGTTTTCCAGTTGCGGTATCTTCGAATCAGATAAACCGGAATCTGACGTTGAGATATGCGTCATGACGAGGAATATCTACGTCGGGGCGGACCTCGATACGATCATGTCGATAGAAACGCCGGAGGAGATCCCGGTTGTGGTTGCAGCAGTATGGGCGGAAATCCAGTCCACCCTGTTCTCTGAAAGAGTTCAGGCGCTGGCCGATGAAATTGCCGAAAAAGAACCAGACTTGATCGGATTGCAGGAAGTTTCTCTTATTCGACTGCAATCCCCTGGCGATACTGCGGTTGGTGGTGCAGTTCCAGCAACCGATATTATCGCCAGCTATATCGATTCTCTGCTGGCACAGCTGGCAGATCGAAGACTCGACTATACTTCAGTGGCATCTGTCATCAATTTCGACATTGAAGTGCCGATGGCTACGGGTCCCGATACTTTCGATGATATCCGGTTGACCGACCATGATGTCATTCTCGCACGAAGTGATCTCTCGGTATCAAATGCACAGGGCGCAAGGTATGCCACGAATGCAGCTAACTACCCTGGATCAACTGAGTTAACGCTTTTCCGCGGGTGGGTATCTGTCGATGTAGAGTTAGATGGCAAGACGTTCCGATTTGTGTCAACCCACCTGGAATCAGCTGACATCAGCCCTGCAGTACAGGAAAACCAGGCGATCGAGCTGCTGGAGCAGCTCAGCACTACCGATCTTCCCGTTATCCTTGTTGGCGATTTCAACTCCGATGCCGATGGAAGTACTACCGATACATACGAGATCCTGACTGGCGCAGGATTCGAGGATGCCTGGATCGAAGCCAACCCGCATGACCTCGGATTGACATGTTGTCAGCTCTTAAGCCTGCTTAATACGAGTTCTATTCTGGATCTTAGAATCGATCTTATTCTCTTTATCGATGATTTCAAAGTGGTTGATGCGGTACTGACGGGTGCTTCTCCATCGGATATCACATCGTCGGGTTTGTGGCCGTCAGACCACGCCGGAGTTGTGGCAACATTGATTTTGCCTTAGCTTGTTATGGAACGTCCAGGGCAACGTTTGAGTATTATCTCAACCTTATTTCACATAGGTGTCACGATGCCTTGTAAACGGATCCCGCTGGTTTTCATAATCCTGGTTCTTCAATTTCTGTCGGGTTGTGAATTATTATCGCCGACCGAACCATCTCGCAGAGAGGTTGATGAAGGATTCTTCGGACAGGTCGGCGGACAGAGCGTGTGGGTTTTCGAACTCGATGCCCCTCAGATAATCATTCAGGTGAACTGGCAGGATGAGTACAACGCAGGCGGCGGCTGGATTGGAGGTGTAAGCAGTCGCTCCACCGCCAGCGAACTGGTACAGGGTGTGTGGCAGCTGATAACACAGTACAACTTCGCATGGGACTGGACCGGTTATACGGACCTGGAACCGGATGGCGTGATCATTTCCACGTATCCGCATCAGTTCCAGAGCATTGCTGGTGCCGCTGATGGCACCATCCAGGTCAGGGTGCGTCACCAGGGCAATGGAACGACGGGATGGCTGTACGGGAATGTGACCGGCGGTATCGTGGAAGAAATCCAGATCTCCAACAAATGGGCAAGACGGCTCTACGTTAAATACGACATCACCAGTGGCACCGGTCCTCTGGCCGGTTACAGCGGCAGGGGAGTAGCCGAAAGTATCTTTCAATACAGTCCTGCGATCTGGCTTCAGAACTCAATCGACATCTTTCTTAACGTAACCAAGATGTACTGGACCGATTCGTCGGACGATAACATAAAACGAGCCAACCTCGACGGCTCCAACATGGAGGTTCTGGTCACCGGTCAGAGGAATCCCAGGGGTGTTGCAATCGATATCGGTGCCGGCAAGATGTACTGGTCAGATGTCCGTGCCAGAGTGATCCGGCGCTCCAATCTCAATGGTTCAAACATCGAGGATATGGTTACCGGTATTCAGGCCTGGGGTATCGCGCTCGATCCGGCGGGCGGAAAAATATACTGGTGCGCGTACAATACCCTGAAAATACAACGTGCCAATATCGACGGCAGCAACATCGAAGATCTCTATACGGCTGCGACGGGATCCAAATTGAGGGGTATCGCGCTGGATATTTTGAGGGAGAAGGTGTACTGGGCCGATACCGGTATAGATCTGATACAGCGGGCAAACCTGGACGGCTCAAATGTTGAAGATCTGGTGATCTCCGGGCTTCGCCAGGCGGTGGGTATCGTGCTGGATATCTCTGAAGACAAGATGTATTGGGCTGACAGGGGCAGGAACAAGATACAGCGAGCCAATCTGGATGGTTCGAATGTAGAAGACCTGGTTACCGGACTCGCAAATCCAGCCGGTATCTCTCTGGACATTGCGTCGGGCAAGATCTACTGGACCGATGATTCGACCGACCTGATTCAGAGGTGCAATCTGGACGGCTCCAATGTAGAGACAGTAGTAAGCAGCGGGTTGCTCTTTCCCAGAGATATTGTGCTCAGATAGATGCTTCCGCAGATCTTCAACCCTGATCAGATACAGGAAGCGCTGGTTGATCTGGAGGGTTACTCGATCAATCTGACCATGCGTTTCGGAAAGTACTGACCAGTGAACTGAAAATGAAGAGATCGATAATCAAAGGCGGAATCGTGGCCATGGCTGCGATGATCATTGTTCCGGTGACTGTCCTGTCGCAGAGTACAGGTCCGATCGATCCGGAGGATATCAGCAGCTTCCAGTTCCGTGAACTGGGGCCGGCGGTAACAGGTGGACGGGTACACGATGTGGAAGCTGTTCCGGGAGACCCTTTTACCATATATGTGGGAGCCGCAAGTGGAGGGGTCTGGAAGTCGGTCAACGGCGGTACAACATGGACACCTCTATGGGATGACCTGCCAAACAGCTCTGTTGGGGACATCGCTATCGCTCCCTCCGATCCCGATGTGTTGTACGTGGGAACGGGAGGACCCAACAACAGGCAGAGCACTCTCTATGGCAATGGAGTGTGGAAATCGACAGATGGCGGCCAGACGTGGGATCACTGCGGGCTTGTGGAGACACGGCATATAGGACGGATACGCGTGCATCCCGAGAATCCTGACATCGTGTACGTGGCAGCCCTGGGCAACCTGTGGAAAGCCAATCCAGAACGTGGCGTATTCAAATCTGTTGATGGAGGCCAGACCTGGAGCAAGGTGCTTTATATAGATGAGGATACGGGTGCCGTTGATATGGTTATCGATCCATCCAATCCCGACATCCTTTACGCTGCCACATATCAGCGGCGGAGACGCACCTGGGGCTTTATCGGCGGTGGGCCGGGCAGCGGTATACACAAGAGCGAAGATGGCGGACGTACCTGGACGCTTCTGGCCGGCGGATTGCCGGAAGGCGACAAGGGCAGGATCGGCCTGGCTATATCGAAAACCAATCCGCAGGTCCTGAATGCCACGGTGGAGCATCGGGGAGGGCAGGGTACTTACAGAACTGAAGATGGGGGCACGACATGGGAGTTCATGAACCGGATGAATCCCCGCCCGATGTATTACAGTCATATATTCATCGATCCCACCGATGAGAACAGGGTGTACGTGCTCGGTAGCAGTTCCAGCGTATCGGAGGATGGAGGACGGAACTTCAGGGGAATACCCTCTGCTCCAACATATGACGTAGGTGTCCATGGAGACCACCATTCCCTCTGGATAGACCCGGAGAATCCCGAATACATTCTGCTCGGCGGCGATGCGGGTCTCTACGTCTCGCACGATCGCGGAATCAAGTGGAAGAGGATCAATAACTTCGCTATCGGCCAGTTCTATGCGATCGGAGTGGACATGCGCGATCCCTACCGGGTGTATGGGGGCCTGCAGGACAATCACTCGTGGATGGGACCGACCCGCACGCGCCGCTTCATCGGGATCATCAACGATGACTGGAGCCAGACGGGATTCAGCGACGGGATGTACGCACAGCCCGATCCAGAGAATTACAGGCGGGTCTACATCGATTCTCAGGGCGGCAACATCATACGCTTCGATCCTGAAACCGGAGCCAGCGAAAGCATCAGGCCGAGCCCTCCGGAAGGAGAAGAACGGTACCGCTTCGACTGGACCGCTCCGATACTGATCTCACCTCACGATCACAACAGGATCTACCTGGGCGGAAACAGGCTCTTCATATCTGATAATGGCGGCAGCAGCTGGTACAGTACCGAAGATCTGAGCCGCCAGATTGACAGGGATACACTGGAGATAATGGGTGTTGTGCCCGGGCCCCAGACCCTTTCCCGGCACGACGGTACAAGATCTTTCGGGGAAATCACGACAATCGCGGAATCACCCGTACAGGAAGGCCTTCTCTGGGTGGGCACCGATGATGGCAACCTTCAGCTGAGTCGCAATGGCGGGAAAAGCTGGAACAACGTTATCGGCAACGTGCCGGGAGTGCCCGACCAGACTTATGTCAGCCGGGTGATCGCTTCCCACTTTGAGCAGGGAAGGGCCTACGCGACTTTCGATGCGCATCGGGATGGCGATTTCAGGCCGTTCGTCTATGTTACAGAAGACTTCGGCAGCAGCTGGAGGGCGATCACAAACGGGCTGCCCGATGAAGGATCGGTGAATGTTATCAGGGAACACCACGCCAATCCAGATCTGCTCTTTGTCGGAACCGAACACGCTCTCTTCGTATCTCTCGATGCCGGTTCCAACTGGATGCAGTTCAAGAACAACCTGCCCACCGTACCGATAGATGATCTGGTAATACATCCGAGAGAAAACGATCTGCTGATAGGTACTCACGGCCGCAGCATCTGGGTGATGGATGATATCACCTTCCTCTCGGCTATGAGTCAATTCCTGAAGCAGCAGATACTCTACGTAATGTCGGTTCGGCCCGCCACTATCTACCAGAAATGGAAAGCGACGAGCTACCGGGGTCAGGGTGAATTTGCGGCAGAACAGCCACCCGACGGAGCCGTGATCAATTACTGGGTGGGCAGAGGGATTGAGGAGCCTGTATCGGTGGAGATCGTTACCGCGGAAGGCCGTGTGGTACGTACTTTTCAGGGATCCGGCGAAGCGGGGCTGCAGAGGGTTGTATGGGACCTGCGTCTTGATGCTCTGCCGCGGTCCCGCAGGGGAGGCCGGGGCAGACCGGGTGGAACAGGCGCGGGTGGAGGGGTGAGTAGGGAAAGGCAACCCAATCCCAACCTGACACCATGGCTGCAGCAGAAGCTGGCCGACAGGGGTCCTCATGTGCTTGCAGGCATGTACACGGTCCGCCTGACTGCAGGCGATGAGATCGTCACAGGAACGATCGAGGTGAGACCCGATCCCGCCGATCCGGGTTCGCCGGCCGATCAGCAGAGGAGATGGCTGTTCCTGCTCGGTGTGTACGATCTGAATCACAAGTCGACAGCCAGGGGATCCGAGCTTCAGGAGATCAGGAACAGAGCAAACACCTCCAGGGAAGCGCTCAGGAACGCAGCTTCCCCGCCGTCCGGGCTGATCGAGGCGGTCAGCGAACTGATCACACAACTGGATGAATCAAATCGCGAGATATCAAGCAACGTAAGCAGTGGAACCAGAAACCTGGTCGAAGCATTTACCGGCAGCGGCGTTCGACAGGGAACGATCGCCGGTCCGACAGATGATCAGTACGAACGGTTTACACTCCTGCGAATCAGATTCGAGGAAGCTGCGGGAATTCTCCAGCAATTGATCGAAACGGAGATTCCGAGGCTGGACAGGCAGCTTCAGCGTGCCGGGATACCTCCAATCGGGGGTTACGGGACGCTGAAATAATTTTTGGACTACTTGCGGTAAACAATAAAAGAAGTAAATACTAGTGTCATGTCAGGTGACAAACATCGGCGCCGCTCGAATGCGGCGGTTGTCGCGTGACAGGGCACTAGTGTCCTGGAGTACAGATCGGGAAAAGATCCGAAGATCACTGATTGGACGGATTAAGAAGTCTGGAGACAGGGTGGACCTCAAACTCGAATCGGAAGCCGGGATGAAAGTACGTCTTGAGCATGATATCCAGGTAGATCGGCCCATTCTGCTGGCGGGATGGCCGGGGATGGGCAACGTTGGAGTAGGGGCCGTTGACTATCTGCGCAGGGAACTGGGAACCGAGGTATTCGGCGAGATCGATATGAGCCAGCATTTCACGCCGGAGGCGATATTGGTTGAAGAGGGGATCGCCAAGCTGCCGGAGGTTCCCATCAACAGCTTCTCCGTCTCCTACTCGCCCGACCTGATCTTCTTTCTGAGTGAAGCCCAGGTGTCGGGTCCCGCGGCCCTTCAATTGACAAACCTGATAGTCGATATCGCCGAAAGCTATGATGTAAAGAGGGTCTATACCTGCGCCGCGTTTGCCGTCCCCACAAGTTATTCCGAAGAAACCAGGGTGTTGGGCGTAGCCACCGACGAAGAACTCCGCGACTCACTCACCCCGCACGGTACAGAGATCCTCACGCAGGGTATCGTAAGCGGGCTCAACGGCCTTCTGCTGGGTGTAGCCGGCGGCAGGGGTATCGAGTCGGCCTGCCTGCTGGCTACAATTCCCCAATACGCGATCAGTCTGCCAAATCCACGCGGTTCGAGGGCCCTCGTACGGACCTTGAGTACTCTCCTCGATGTCAGCATTGATACATCCGGTTTCGACGATCCGGTGACACAGATGGACGAGGTCATGTCGCAGATCGAGGAGCGGATGCGCACAGCTTTCACCGAAAGAGAGGAAGAGGGCGAGGGGATAGAGGATATTGGAGAATTACCGGAGAGTGTGGACCAGGAGGAAGTACCCCACTACGTGATGAGGCGGATAGAGCAGCTTTTTCAACAGGTCACGAGGGATCGCAATAAAGCTCCTCAACTCAAGGAAGAGCTGGATCGCTGGGGTCTCTATGAATTGTACGAAGACCGTTTTCTCGATCTCTTCCGCGACCTGGGAGACAAGGCCGAGTAGAGATCAGGCCAGTTCCTTCAGGAATTCCTTCAACAGCCTCCACGACTTCTCTACAGAAGAGATCTGCACCTTTTCTCCCGGAGCGTGAGGGCTGTGGATCTCGGGTCCGAAGCTGAGCATATCCATTCCGGGGAATTTCTCACCGATGAGCCCGCACTCCAGTCCTGCGTGGATAGCCTTCACTTCAGGTTCGTTTCCGAAAGTGTCCTGATAGACCTTCCTGCCTGTATTCAACAGCGCTGAATCGGGATTCGGGGTCCAGCCCGGGTATCCGCCCAGGTCTTCCACATCAGCATCTGCAAGCTCAAATCCTGCACGGATCTGGCCTACCATAGCCCGAAGTGCAGGCATCACGCTCGAACGGGTACTGGTAGTTATTTCGACGATTTCATTCTCGATTACAATCACAGCTACGTTGTTGCTGGTTTCCACCAGACCGGGGACATCTCTGCTCATGGCCAGAACGCCGTGCGGGGCAGCTATCATCGCACCGATCAATCTGGTTTTCAGCTCAGCCGTGAACACCTGATCATCTACCTCGCTTTCATTGACCTCGACGACAAGGTCAGGATCGATGGCGCCGAATTCACCATCGAATTCCCCCTTCTGGGAAACCGCGATCTCCCTGAACATGTCCATTGAACCGCTGGATGCCCTGATGCAGGCGAATGCTTCCCTCGGAATGGCGTTGTGCTTGGAACCCCCTTCAAAGGAAGCCAGGTCGAACTTTATACCGGCGTCCGCGGCAGCGTTCATGAGACGAAATAGCAGTTTAACCGCGTTGGCGCGGTTCTCATGTATGTCGACTCCCGAATGACCACCGCGCAGGCCCTTGACCGCCAGCTCGATCTGCTCGGGCAGTTCCGATTTCTCCCTCTCTACCTTGAAATGGATATGCAGGTCGTTACCGCCGGCACAGCCGATATAGAACGCGCCGTCCTCCTCGGTGTCGAGGTTCAGGAGTCGCTGTCCCTGCAGAAGCGTGTTATCCAGCTCGGTAGCTCCCGTGAGGCCGGTCTCTTCATCAACTGTAAACAGGAGTTCGAGGGGCGGGTGCACACACTGCTGATCTGTGGCTGCAGCCAGTGCCATTGCAACGCCCACTCCATTGTCTGCTCCGAGCGTCGTACCCTCTGCCAGGATCCAGTCCCCATCCCTGACTACATTGATCGGATCGGTGAGAAAATCAAACTCCACATCGCGATTTTTCTCTGGGACCATATCCACATGGCCCTGCAGGATAACGGTATCAGCCGATTCATGACCCTCGGTAGCCGGCACGCGCACTACCAGGTTGCCTACCCTGTCACTGCCGGTCTCGAATCCATGCTTGTCGGCCCATTCTTTAATCCAGGCCTGGATTTTCTCCTCGTGTTTGGAGGGACGGGGGATCCTGCGGATTTCGTCGAAATAACTCCATATGATCTGTGGACCCAGATCAGCCAGGGGATTGCTCATTCATTTACTCCATATGATGATTGCTTCTGTCGGAAATCAACCTGCATAAGTTCACATACTATTATTGTTTATGCAAGTATCTACGAGGACCAGCGGCCAGGTATTTCTCTGCCGCATGCAGGGCAGAGCAAGCCATTCATATTGATTGAGAGAATCCGGAAACCACGCCTCTCGACAAGAAGTTCCCGGCAGTCGGGACAGTAAGTACTCTCCTCCCTGCCTACAAGACCGGGAAGGTTGCCTGCGTAAACGAACATCAGTCCGGCCTGCCTGCCGATCACGGTCGCCCTCAACAGAGAGGAGACAGGCGTGGGACCCGGTGTCGACATCCTGTATTCAGGATGATAAGCGGTCACATGCCAGGGTATCGAGGTGGAGACACCTGCGATGAAAGCAGACAATTCTTCCAGTTCGCTGTCAGAGTCGTTGATTCCCGGCAGCAGAAGAGTGACGATTTCCACCCATTTACCGAGTTCCACAAGACGCTCGATAGTATCCAGAACCGGCTGCAGGCGCCCCCCCACCTGTTGATAAGTCTTCTCTGAAAAGGCCTTCAGATCGACCTTGAACAGGTCGATGTACGGATCGAGATATTCGAGTACCTCAGGAGTCGCGTTTCCGTTGGATACATAGCCGGTGAGCAGACCGGCATTGCGAGCTTCCCGGAAGATCTCCACCGACCATTCCGCACTGATGAGGGGTTCGTTGTAGGTGCTCGTGACAATCTGTGCTCCCCTCTCAACTGCTGCCCGGACCATTTCATCCGCCGATACTTCCTGTACCGGTGCACCCGCTGCGTCATCCCTGAGAGTCTGGCTTGTCATCCAGTTCTGGCAGAAGGAGCAGTGATAATCGCATCCCAGCATCCCCAGGGAGAGCGCAAGTGCACCTGGCAGAACGTGGAAGAAGGGTTTCTTCTCGATGGGATCCATCTGCATGGAACTGACATAGCCTCCCGGAACGCGGAGGATGCCCCCTTCGTTGAATCGTACCTTGCAGATACCCCTGTGACCCGGAAGGATCAGGCAGCGGTGGGCGCATGCAAAACAGCATACACTATCGTCGTCCCGGGTCTCGAAAAGAGTTCCTGTTCGGGAGAGGGCGTCCAGGCGTTCTTCAAGTGTTGCACCCGGACGTATCGATTCTGGCGACATTTCAGACCTGCCTGGTCGCGGTTCCGCAAGATCCATCCTCCATCAATATTACCCCATTGCGCACTCCTTCATACTCGTAAGTAGTATATTCAGGTAAATGTTATACCTATTATAATGAGTCTAATATTCAGACGGGTCTGTTGAGCCCGGAAGAGATTATCAATTACAGACAAGGTGGATCAGATGCCTACCAGATTCCGCTCAGCCGGCGCATTGCTGATGGCTGCACTCTTTTCATTCTCAATCACCGGATGCGGTTTGTTCGAATCAGGTGAGGATTCGTCTTACAGTACACAGGCCCTGGCTTCGGGCAGAATCCTTTTTACCGGAAGCAGTCCCGGCACAGAAGGTACCGCTTTCGGACTGTATACAGTCGGAGGATATGCGAGTACTTCAATTGCCCTTTACGCTTCTGCCAACTTCGATTTCACCGGCCCTTCTGTTTCAACCTATCCGGATCAGTACTGGTTGATCGGCTACGGCAAAACCAAGCTGGATCTTCTCAATACTTTCAACACAGACAGGCAGAGCATTACCGGATTGGGAGCTCAGCAGCGTGCACCGGCTTTCGATAATGCATCGCCCATCAGGTTTGCCTACATGGATGGTTCCCCATCGTCCGGATTCAACATCTCGGTGCAGACTTCTCTGACGGCTCAACCGGCATATGTAACCTCGGGTGCCTCTGAATCCGTCAGCTACTGGACTCCGGCGTGGTCACCCGATGGGGAGTGGATCGTATATGCCAGGATCAGCGGTACCACAACCCTCACCGGTGAGCTGTGGCGGGTACGGCCGAATGGAGCAGATGCGGAACTGCTTCCGATCACTACCACCGAACTGCCCACCTACCCGGTTTTCAGTCCCGACGGGACCGAGATCCTGGTACCGGGTGATTTCACCTCATACAAGATCGATGACGGTCGGATTGGCAAACTGAATAATATCCGTGATATGACCACTTTCCAGGAACAGCTGGCATCTATGGGTTACGAGGTCATGGGCAGTCCGGTTACGGGCGCCGTTCACACCGGTGATGAGGTGACATCCTTCCGCCACACCTTCCCGATAAGCGCCTGCTGGGCTTCAGGGGGCTGGATATATTTCGATGCCCTGGTTACCAGCAACTTCGGGACCGTTCCTCATGAGGTGAAAGGGGTAGCCCTCTTCGCCTGGAGGAGGATATCGCAGACGCTCTACCTGAAGGTGCCGCCGGTACCGCAGTCTGAGACTCTTTCTGAGGAATACTCGATAAGCGTTCTTCACCCTTCGATTATTCCCTGATCAATCAGCCGGAGATCTTCTGACGATCATACTTCCAGGAAGAGGTGTGCCATGACCGTGGCATCGCCGACCATGTTCTCGGTCAGGCAGTACTCGTCGTGCTGGTGGGCCATATCGTCCATTCGTGACCAGACGGCTGCAGGAAGACCGGCTTCGCGGAAAAAAGCAGCCACCGTTCCTCCACCTATACCCATAGGCCTGGCTTCAACTCCGTAAACTTCCCTGATTCCCTTCTGGAGTGCCGTCACGATGGGAGCGTCAGGGGCTGTTGGTGAGGCCGCGGGCTGCCAGGTTGGGAATTCGATCGATATGCTCACCCCGAAAATCCGCTCAACCTCCCTGCAATACTCCTCGACCCTGGAACGGAGATCCTCCAGTTTGTAGCCGGCAAGCACTCTGCAGTCGAAGGCGAATACATCCTCTCCGGGGATCGTATTGATATTCTCTACATTGGCTTTTTTCAGAGTCGGCTCAAATGTGCTGACGGGTGGTTCGAAGAGATCATCTCTTGCCGGGAAATCTTCATAGAGCTGTTCCAGCATGACGATAAGGTGGGCTCCTGCCTTGTGTGCATTTACACCGTGATCCGGGGTAGATCCGTGGGTCTGTTTGCCTTTGACGGTGAATTCGATCCAGGCGATAGATTTCTCGGCAACCTCGATCATGGTACCATCTTCGTTGCCTGCATCGGGTATCAACATCCTGTCTTCGGAGCCGAACAGATCTCTGTGATTCTTCATCAGGAAATCGGCACCGAACCCGCTTCCTGTCTCTTCATCGGATACGAATGCAAGAGCGATATCGTGGGGTGGTGTGATCCCCTCATCAAGCAGTGCTTTGAATGCGAATACGGCGCTGACGATCCCCTGGTGGTTATCCTCTGTGCCCCTTCCGTACAGCTTTCCCTCATCTACCCTCACGGTCCACGGATCGCTGGTCCACATGCTCTGCTCACCCGGTGGTACAACATCAAGATGGGTTAGTATCCACATAGTGAATTCATCCGATTCACCTTTCAATTTCACGATGATATTGGGTCTTTCACCTCCTTCAACATCAGCGCACGGTGCCGGATACATCTCGGGTTCAGGAAAATTCCATTCCCGCAGACGCTCAATCAGCCAGGCAGCCTTCGCCGCTTCTCCATCTCCGCCGCTGTCGGGGCTGACAGCCGGGATCGTGCAGAGGTTTTTCTGCATCTCAATCATCTCATCCTCTGCATCTGAAATCAGAGTCGAAATCCGGTCGAAGACGGCTTTCGCGTCTCTGGAATTCATGGCCTGTCCATCAGCAGCCGTTCAGAGTCTATTCGATCTGTTTCGAATCGGAAGGAGACAGGTCCATCAATAACTTTATCAGATCTATCGGAATCGGCAGGACAACAGTACTGCTCTTTTCGGTAGAGATCTCGGTGAGTGTCTGCAGGAACCTCAATTGGATCGCTGCGGGCTGTCTCTGCAGAACTTCAGCAGCTTCTGAAAGTTTGCCGGAGGCCTGCATCTCACCTTCGGCGTGTATGACCTTTGCGCGCCTCTCTCTTTCGGCCTCGGCCTGGCGGGCTATTGCACGCTGCATCTCATGTGGAAGATCAACGTGTTTTACCTCCACAAGACTCACTTTTATGCCCCACGGGTCGGTGTGTTCGTCGACGATCCTCTGAAGCTCGGAGTTGATTTTATCCCGCTCGGTGAGAAGTTCATCCAGTTCCGCCTGTCCCAGCACAGCCCTTAATGTTGTCTGAGCCAGTTGGCTGGTTGCATAGAGGTAATCCTCCACTTCCACGATGGCTTTGTTGGCATCGATCACTCTGAAGTAGAGAACGGCATTTACTTTAACAGAAACGTTATCTTTTGTTATGACGTCCTGTGGCGGAATGTCCATCGCGATCACCCGCAGGCCCACGCGCACCATCTTATCGACGAGGGGAATAAGCAGGATCAGCCCCGGGCCCTTCAATCCTATCAGACGACCCAGTCGGAAGATCACGCCTCTTTCATATTCCCGCAGAACGCGTATCGCACTGGCAAGGATCACCGCCAGAACGATTATGATCGTAAAAAGATAGGTATCGAACATGTCAGGTTTCCCTTCTAAGGTTCCGGCCTCAGGTTGCGGCCTGGTCTGACTGATCCTGTGGACTGAAATGACCCTGCTGAGCCGGCCTCACAAGAATTCTCAGGCCGGCTACCTTTAATACCTCCACACAGGTGCCGGCTTCTATCGCGTCACCCGTGGAACTCTCTGCGTTCCAGAATTCACCATGGACCGCCACAGTTCCCCTCGGATCGAGGGTGGTGTGCGCTTCTCCGATTTCTCCCAGCAGTCCTTCTTTTCCGGTCGTCACCCTCCTGCGCTGAGCTCTGATACCCATCCCTACGGCAAATCCAAAGAAGAGTGCCGTTACGATAACAGCACTGATGATGATACCGAGTGAGACACGCATTGCGGGATCAACCGTATCGAACAGCATCAAAGATCCAAGCAGCATTGAGATAATCCCTCCGATGGTCAGAATTCCGTATGAGGGCACTTTCACTTCCAGTATGAAGAGAATGATTGCGAGCACGATGAGGGCCAGCCCCGCCACATTCAGGGGCAGGGTCTGGAATGACATGAAGGCCAGGAGCAGGCAGATGACTCCCACGACACCGGGGAAGATCGCTCCGGGATTCTGCAGCTCGAAGATCAGGCCGTAGATACCCAGCATCATGAAGATGTAGGCGATATTGGGATCGGCCAGCATTCCCAGCAGCTTCTCCCTGCGATTGATCGGCATCGGTTCGATCACTGCACCGGCCGTATTCAAAGCGTGCTCGCCGTCAGGCAGATCAACCGTCCAGCCGTGAACAGCTTCCAGGAGTTCCTCGACCGATTTCGCAGTCAGATCCACTATATTCTGCGCAACCGCCTCTTCTGCGGTCGCAGACACACTCCTGCGAACGGCCTCTTCGGCCCACTCTTCATTACGATTGCGCTGTTTGGCCAGCCCGCGGGCATAGGCGGCGGCATCATTCTCTATCTTTTCGACCATCGTTGAATCCATCTGGCCGCCGATTGCCACCGGGTGGGCTGCCCCGATGTTGGTTCCCGGTGTCATTGCGGCAATATGTGCCGCCATCGTTATGAATACGCCGGCAGAAGCGGCCCTGGCTCCGCTGGGATGCACATATACGATCACGGGCAGATCGGAGGCCAGAAAATCCTTGATGATTTCCCGCATCGCCATATCGAGACCGCCCGGTGTCTCCAGTTCGATTAGCAGAGCATCAGCGCCGCGTTCGGAAGCCTCTTCCAGAAGCCTGCTGATATAGCTTGTGGTAACGGGATTGATCGTTCCCTCCCAGCGACCGTGCACGACAAGAGGAGCAGATGTCCGGGTTAAGACCTCTTGAGCCGAGGTGAATGGGATGCCGGCCATGAGAAGGAGCGGGATCAGGAAAGAGAGCGGGATAATGAACATCCTGCCTGAACCGGGACGACCTGTCATCATAATCCACCTGGTTATCGCGAGCCATGATACATCCGAATAGAATGAATCTACTGCCGTAACGGGCTGCGAGTCAACGTGCGAAGACCTGCCGCTGATACTCCTGCAGGAAGGATCCATTAATGGCGAAGAAAGCCCTGGAAGTGAATGTTATCAGTTATTTATGCAAACGGGAACCGATCAGAGGAAAAAATATATTTTCAAAAAGTAACATTTTAATATGGACAAGTTGTATTTATATATTTACACTCTGCGCCGCTCAATACCATTTAAACAGGCAAAAAACAGGGGTAGTAAAGAAGAATTAACAGTAATTAACAGCTTAGCATTGATAACGATACTAACCAAGGCAGCACAAGGGATTGTGAATCGTTAAATAGTTTTAACACATATACGGGGCTACTTTGTCAATATTAAGGTAGTATCCTGTAAGTCGTTGAAATATTGATAGTTAGACATAATTTAATCGCGATCGTCCAGGGAGCGCGGTAAAGATAAATGTCAAAGCTGTATTACAACATGCGGCGCCTGAGCAGGAACTCCACCGGCTTTACATTGCTGGAGATCCTTATCGTTATAGCTCTGGGTGGGGTCATTATATCTCTGAGTATTCCAAATTTCAATAAAGTGATACCCGAAATGAGGGTCATCAGGGCCGCACAGAAGCTCGCAACAGATATCAAACTCGCACAGCAGAAAGCTATTGGAGAGATGTCTGTTGTCAATTTCCACGTCGAGATAAATCAAAACAGATACTTTGCCATGGTGCGCGATAGAAACTCACCAGTGAAAGCTTCAGAAGATTCTTTCTGGTGGCGTGACTACTACGATGATTATGTGGACGATCCGCTGAACAGCGGGGCTTATCTTCTCGTCGATTTCGATGAGCAGTCGAGCAGGTTCAAAGGTGCTCAGATAACCTCGATTAATGCAGGCTTCTATGCTGTCAGCACCTATGGCTTTTATCTGAGTCCCCTGGGGGATCTGCGCTGGCCCTTTACCAATACGACTATAACTATTACGGATCCTGCTTCCGGATACAGCCGTCAGGTTCAGATCTCCTATCCGATGGCAAAAGTCACAGTGCTGCCATGATCCGGCGTATTTCTGATAATTCAGGTTTCACTTTTGTGGAACTGATGATAACGCTGATGTTCCTCTCAATAGCGATGCTTGCGGTCAGCAGCCAGTTCCCACTAGGGCTCAAAGTCAGCGAAAGCGCAGAAGATATTACTCTGGAAACGAACCTGGCCCAGGAGCTCCTCGAAGAGATCCGTACCGTACCGTGGAATCTGATCGATGGTATTTATGATGGTTTGAGCGAGAATCCGCCTCATAACATGGATGATCTTCCGATGAACGGTCAGGGCGGCAGGCCCAATTACAGCATCTACAGGCGGAACACCGTTATCTCGTATGCCGACCCCGTAACCCTCGACACAACATCCACGCCTACATCACTGAAGCGCATAGAGGTCAGCGTTACAAATATCCGGTCGGATCTCAGCATATCTATAGTCCTTTACAGGGCGGATCTGCCGTGAATGTGCGTTCGCGCATAAGAGGTGATCAAAAGGGATTGACCCTGATCGAGTTCATGATGGCCATCGCCATTGCCGGTGTGATCTTCATGGTGCTCTACTCACTTTTGGATTTTGCATTGGCAAGTTACAATCTGGGGCAACTGCGCTCCAGAGCGGTACAACACGGCCGTATTACAACCATGAGGATAATTAATGACCTGAAATATGCAGAAGATATCTATATAGCAGATGATGATCGTGTTTATCTAAGAAGTCCGACTGAAGGTGATACATCCTCACATACTGTGGATTATCGGTCTCAAGCTCAAAAATATCATAATGTAGAATACCGGTTTTACCCGGGTACTCAGACTATAACCAGAAACGTATCGGATATACCTGGTGCCGGAGAACAGACGTTCATGGAAGGAGTTGCATCATTTTCCCTGACTTACAGGGATGCAGGCAACTTTCAACTGACTGTTCCAGTAACCGAACCATACAAAATCCGCTACATCGAAATAGATATCAGACTTCAGGAAGATGAATATGAAATAGCCTTGCACAACCTTGCAGTTCTTGCCAATCCACTCCCCATTCCATGATGAGCACAATCACATTGAAGAATGAGAATGGTCTGGCTCTGATGGGAAGCCTCCTGCTCGTATCAATGCTGGCGGTGATGAGTACTACTTTCCTGCTTATCATGGCTGCTGATGTCAGAATTGCCCAGAGCCATTACAGCAGTATTCAGGCCTACTATATGGCCGTAAGCGCAGCTGAAATCGTGGCATATAGAATATCCAACGATCCTTCGCTTGTTCTCAATGCATCTCCGAATGATACGGTTATCAGCGGGATAATTGATGAAGGTGAATTTTACGTTTTCTCTCAACCCCTGATTCCAGCCGTTGACAACAGAAGAGAATTGAGAATAAGAGCAATCAGTGGGAGAGCCTGGCATGATCTCTACATTGATATTCTCGTTCCAACTCAAGACCCCCGCACTCTGTACCCAATCGTTTCATGGAACAATCTGATCCTTAAAGCCAACTGCCAGGTCACTGGCGGCGAAGGAGTCTGGTCGATAGGGAATTATCCTGAAGTGAACAAAGACTTCCAGTTCGACAGCCCTTCTGCCGGCAGCGGGATTCTATATACAAGTGGATCTGCAGACTGGGTGACCGGGGGTGTTGCTCCCGAATTGACTGGTGTGCTCGAGCTATATACCAATTACCCTTCCATCTATTTAGCGGACGATCCGTTCCCGACCGTTGACAGTTATTTCCCACAGATTCTGCACGATGAGACCGGTGAGTATCCCTATTACATCACGGGAGATCCCAACAAGTACAACGCGACCAAGATACCCAGCAGAGATGTATCAGGTTCGCTTCCTCCAACAGGAGGCGGCAATCCCATGAATATCTATGTCTGGGATTACGATGGTGGGGAAGGGAAGTGGACCGGCAACTTCACAATCGATGGTACGCTGGTGTGTCCGGGGACAGGTAAAATCAAATTCGAGAACGGGAATGTAACCATAACACCACGCACTACCGGTACATTTCCGGATGAGTTTTACCCGGCGATCATTGCCAAAGGCGAGATCGAGATTAGAGGTTGGGGAACCAGAACGTTCAATGGTCTCGTTTATTCACAAAAGAGATTCGACAGTGATCCGGTGGGTGGATCTCTTTTAGTTTCAGGTGCTGTTATCGCCCGTGATGTTGAGCTGAAAAGAAATTCTGTAATTCAGTACAATACTTTGCTGCAGACGAAACCTGCGGCGGCATTCGCGTCAAACGATTACCACAAATACCCGACTCTCAACCTCCATCGCAGGCGGTTCATAGACACGCCGCCGCTGCCACCGTGATATGAAACTGTCGTCTGCCAGAGGAAAGTCTTCCAGGGCCGTGGGTCTCTCAATAGAGGGCGATACTCTCAAGTATGCCGAGCTGCAGCCTATGGGAGGTGGACGGTGGAGGATCGGGGTGTGGGGTTCCAGACAATTTGGAGCAGTACAGGAAGCCGGCCTTCCTGAGGATGATGCGGCTCCAACTGAAATCGAGGCAGAATCCGCGGAAGCTGTTGTAAGCGGCGGACCGCTGAGACAGCCATGGACGCTCGGCGTGCTGAACAAACTGAAAAAGTACCCTGTGTATGCCTCCCTCGCCGACCGGGATGTCCTGATGAAATTCATCACACTTCCGGTGCTGAGCGAGATGGAAGTGGCACGCATGGTCGAAATGCGATATCGAGAATACCTTCCGATGCCCAGAGCAGAGATCGTATACGATTTCTCCGTTATCAGGTTTTCTCACAGCAAGGAGGAGGCCAATAAGGAAGGCGACGAAGCGGGATCATCCGTTACGCCCAATTCAGGTGAAGATGAACTGCGAGTCACGGTCATGGGGCTTGAGAAGGGGGCCTATCTGGGATTCAAGGAAGCTTTTACCAGCCAGGGAGTCCTTATCAGGAGCATCGAGACAAATCAGTGCGCCCTGACCAGGGGGTGCAATTTCCTCCTCGGTCCCGAACATTCCGGCACGTATGCAGTACTCTATCTGAACGATACCTACAGCATGGTCAATTTCGTCGTAGACCGCGGTCTCTACTACAGCAGGCTGCTTGAGCACGGCCTGCAGTCACTGACTCCCGATGAATCGGGCAAGCGCCGGGCAGAAAGGCTTCTGCGTGAGCTTTACAGGTCTGTTGATTTCTTCAGCGTTGAATCGCGCGGCATTCCCATCGAAACACTCTATCTCGCCAACGGCGGAGTAACACCCGACACTGGTGTTACCCGCCGGATCCAGCGATTCCTGGGTGAAAGTCTCGCCGTGGAAGTTGTGTCCCTGAAGGAGGTAGTCGATGCGGATGAACGCATAGTCCTGCCCTCAGGAACGGTTGCCGGAACACTTGTACTGCCGATTGGACTGGCATTGCGTCACAGCCGGGCTGGAGGTCACTGATGCCGGTGGCAAAGGTGATCAGGACAGCCAACTTCGCATTCCCTTATTCGGAGAGGGACCAGTTCTACTCTCCCAGAACTGTCCAGATGATGGTAGCGGTGAGCAGCCTGATGGTACTGGCACTTGTGCTGCTGCCGTTCCACCTGAAGCGTCTTGAGCAGGGTGAATACCTGAATAGGGCCGAAACGACCAGCATTACCGATGCAATGAGACTTCAGGTTGATCAGGCTGCACCTCTTCTTGCGCGCAAAGCGACACTCGACAGTATCAAGACCGATCTGGAAACCCGTATCAACATGCACAGGAACATCGAGAACATCGACTATGCCGTGGACCGGCTCCTTCTTCACCTTGCAGAACTTGTACCCGACGGGATCATACTGACCTATGTGGAGATGCGACCGCCGACGCGCAGTGAATCCGGAAGGCCGGGATTGACCAGGACTGCAGCCGGCCTTCCTGAAGAGCTGCAGTCGGCTTTCACACTTTCAATGGAGGGTACCGCACGCAACGCAGAGACCCTCTCCCGTTTCCAGCGTTCGATGGAGAATTCTCCCCTCTTCTACAAGCCGGAACAGAGTTTCAACATTCTGGGCAGCGGTCTCTCCTTCAGGATCTCTACACGACTGTGGGGTTCCGGTGCCGCGCTTGAAGGAGGGGGTTCCTGATGATAGAGATACTGTCGCGCCCCATGCCCAAGAAGCAGATCGGCAGGTTGTTGATGGTCGATCTGGTTGTGATCTTTGTCCTTCTGGTCCTTCCTGTGCGAACAAGCTGGAGCAGTTATGTCAGAGCCAGGAATGCATTCAAGGAACAGGTAACGGTCCAGGGAGAATATGCAATGCGTCTCGGACAGGCCCGCCAGGCTGTAAAACAGCGGCCTGTAGTGCTGGGAGAGATACGAGGTGTCATGGCTCTGCTCACGGAGGGAGAGCAGCGTCTCAGGCCGCCTTCAGATGCTGCTGCGATCCTGGAAGAGATGCGCGATCTGGTTCTCGGACGAGGCGTAACCCTGCTCAACCTCACCCAGCAGGAACCGAGAATCGAGGCAAGCTATCAGGTGCAGCAGATAGTGTTGAGTGTCCAGGGAACCTTCAACGAACTGCTACGGCTCATGCATGCCATCCGGCACCAGGAGACATTCCTGATTACCAACAGGATGAGCCTGCAGGTAGCCGTGCCCGATGATCGTAATCCACGACTTACACTCGATGCCAACATCAGAACCGTTCTGGTTGAGAATCTGATCACTTTCAGCGAGATATCCAGGATGCTGGGCGATTCCACCCTGACGGCGAGCGAGGGGTACGATGAGTAAGACCCAGCGCGAATTGCTGATGCTGGCCGGGATACTGGTGTTCCTGGGCGGGATCCTCTATATCAGACTGAGTGGTGGAGGGGAGTCATCGCGTCCTTCAACCATGCCCGCCCCGGGAAGCCGGACTCAGACTGCCTCACGGCCTGTAGGGACTGCGCCAGGTACGATGACACCCGGTGGTGAGGGCCTGCAGTCTCAATCGGCACTGGCCTTCTTCGAGCCGGGGCTGACCGACAGTGCAGTAACGGCACGGATCTTCAGCAGCTCCGTTGGCAATCCATTTGCCAGGTACCGTGGAGGTCAAACCCGCCCGACCCGACCATCGACACGTCCGCAGCGACAGCAACCCCCAACTCCACTGACAAGACGGGTTGAATATCTGGATGACTGGCCGCCTCAGATCACCTATCAGGGTGTTTTTCCTGTGGCCGACTCGCCCGGAGTTTTCAGGGCCCGGTTCAATGGCAGGAACGTGCAGGTGGGGGAGAAAATCGCTCCAACCGAATATGTGCTGGTTGAAGCCAGTCCGCTGCTGGTTCAGATCAGGTGGGAAGACCGGAGAAGGAATACTATCTGGATCTTCCGATACCTGAGGCAACAGCCTGTTCCGGATCTTTGATGAAGTCCGGAAGAGAAGGAGTGAACATGCGAAGATGGCAGATGACAGCCGCTTTGTTGCTGGCACTGCCGGGCATTCTCCTGTCGCCCGGCATTACTCAGGCTCAGGTCGTTGACATCAATCAGCTTGTGATCCCGGAGTTGAGGATCCAGGGAGAATCCCTGCAGAGTGCTCTTTTCGCGATCATCGAGGGTACCGGTCTGAGCCATGTTATTCCCCGATTCGGTACCGCTCAGGACTCCGTTCAGATCAGCAGTCTGGTGCTGCAGAATGTTACGGTGGCCGATGCACTCCGTGAAGTTCTCGAGCCGCAGGGACTGACCTATCGTCAGGAGGGTAACTTCCTCCGGATCATACCGAACATCGAGTCGCGGGTGATCTATTTCCGTTATCTGGCTTCCCGTTTCGCCACGAGTGCGGGCGGCATGGGTGGTCAGGGTGGTACGGGTGGTGCCGCAGCAGCTATCGGTGGTGGTGCCGCTGCTGGTGCTGCAGGTGCAGCAGGCGGGATGATGGGAGCACAGCAGTTCGAAGAGCAGTTGAAGGAACTGCTGACCACCGATGCGACCCTCCGAATAGATGTGGAAAGCCACACGATCTTCGTTGAGGATCTGGCTCCCAATGTAGAGCGGCTGACCCAGTATATCGAATTGATCGATGTACCTCCGCGTCAGGTGGAGATCGAGGTCCGGCTTGTAGAATTGGTGCGCACCGAAGACACAACTACAGGTCTCGACTATCGGCTGGCGCTGACCGGCAGTCCCGATATCGAGAGTGTTATCACAGAGCTTCCCGGTCTGAGTTCAGGGGGATTTCTGCTCGACCTTCAGGGTTTCGCACTCGGCGGTCTCTATGGCGGCAATCTGGATCTTGATGCTGCTATTCGCGCTCTGGCCACCGTATCCGATGCCAACGTTCTGAGCCGCCCGACAACCGTTGTACTCGACCGCCGATCCGCAGTCATAAACATGACCGACCAGATACCATACACTGAGGCTATTTTCGGTCAGGGAGTAACGACGGCGACAACATCGTTCCGTGACGTGGGAATACGACTTACCGTGACGCCCACGATCCTCGATTCCACTACGGTGCAGATCCAGGTGAACGTGGAGTTCTCCACTGCACCCACACTGACAGCCGAAGGTGTGCCGGTCATATCCACACGGAACGCCACCGCAACGGTCATGGTCAAGGATGGTGAGATATTCGTCATGGCCGGTCTGATAAGGGAGGAAGAGACTCTGACCGAAACCGGAATACCAATTCTGAGTAAAATCCCGATTATCAAGTACCTCTTCACAAGTACGGTTAAAAGGAAGGAGAAGCGAGAACTGTTGATCTTTGTCGAACCGAAGATAATCCTGGCAGGTCAAACCTCTGAACCGCCCTTTGAGATTCCACCAGGAGGCGGTCAATGAGTGAAATTGGACAGGATGTGAACGGGCGGGAACACCGCGGGAAGACACCAGATTCTGCTCTGCTGGCTCTCTCAGGTTTGGAGAACAGACTGGGCGAACTCCCTGAAGGGAAGCCTGAACCGGTGAATCCTCTCAGGCTGGGGATACAGGGGAAATTCGCCCTCGCCGTTCTGGGCATCGTCCTGATTATCATGATCGGGGTGGCCTGGTATGAACTGCGCAGCGGTATACAGATGGTGATCATGGCTGATAAGACAATCGATCTGACAAACCTGCGCACATTCAACGAATGGACTCAGGCCATACTCTTTCTGTTGCGATCACCCATCATCGCGCTGGTCGCCGCCGGATTCGTGATCCTCTTCTACACATCCCGCTACGTTGTCACACCATTGAAAGATGCAGGTGAGGTGGCCGACGCAATTGCAGGAGGCGATCTGACCCGCCGGATCAACTATGAATCGGACGATGAGATCGGAGACCTGGTCAAGTCGTTCAATGTCATGACCCGCTCTCTGGTGAAGAAGGTGGATCAGCTTGCCAGCCTGAATCAGGCGGGACATGCATTTTCGAGTCATCTCTCTCTAGAGAATCTGGGTGAAACGATCAACGAGAACATTCGGGAGCATGTACGCCCTTCAATCGTTGGACTCTATACCATCGACCAGGAGGATTATGAGGCCGGCGTACCGGCCAAAGAGGCCTTAAAGCGGGCAAGTAGTGAAGAGGAATACAGCGAGTCTGTTATCGAGGCGCAGAACACCCTGGCCTTGAAGGTAGTCGAGAGTGAGAGCTATTCTCAGCTCTTTACCGGGGAAACGCAGGTACTCCGTGCCGATCTTCTGATACCCGGTAAAGCAATCAATTCTGTAGGCCTGCCTCTTTTCGGTGAGGGACACGCACTGGGTGCCCTGGTACTGACGGTAGAACGGAGCGGCGAATCGTATTCTGTTGACGACATCGAATTCCTCAAGATCCTGGCCAGTCACATTTCGGTGGCAGCCAGGAACGCCCAGCTCTACCGCAGTCTCGAGATCTCCTATCTGGATACCGTTGCCGCTCTTGCCGCCGCGGTTGACGCAAAAGATGCCTATACGAGAGGTCACTCCGAGCGGGTGATGCGGAATTCGGTGCACCTTGCGCGGGCTCTCGGTCTTCCTCAACGGGAAGTCAGCATGATCAGGTATTCGGCGCTTCTGCACGATGTCGGCAAGATCGGTCTGCCGACACACATCCTTTCGACCAAGGCGCGCCTGACAGAAGAGGAATTCAACCTGGTCAAACAACACCCTGTAATCGGCCATGAGATAGTTAAGCCGATCAGTTTTCTGCGACCTGCACTCAACGGGATTCTCTACCACCACGAGCGCTGGGATGGACACGGCTACCCGGAGGGCCTTGAAGGTGAAGATATTCCGTTTATGGGCAGGCTCCTGACCCTCTCGGACTCGTGGGATGCAATGGCACACGATCGATTCTACAGAAGGGCACGCAGTACAGATGAAATAGTGGAGGAACTGCAGGACTGTTCAGGTACGCAGTTCGATCCAAACCTTATACCAACAGCAGTCGAGGTACTTCCGGCAGTGACTTCGCGGGACCGTGAGGAACTCGTACTGAAGGATTCTGAACAATGACGACTCTTCGACGAGGTAAGGAGGATCCTCTCAGGGATCAGCCGATGCAGGAGAGGAGGCGCAAGCTGGGAGACATCCTGGTTGAGCGCGGCCTGATCTCGGAAACTCAGATAACGCAGGCCCTCCAGCAGCAACAAAAGGAATACAAGCGTTTCGGTGAGATCCTCAGGGATATGCGGTTCGTCATAGAAAGCGAACTCATCAAGGCTATCGCCTTCCAGCTGGGTGTGGATACTTTCGACCTCACTACTTATGAGCCTGAAGAGCGTCTTGCCGATTCGATCCCTGAAGAAATGGCAAGGCGTACAAGATCGGTGCCGGTTGATATTGTCGAGGATGGTGAGGTTCTCATGGTCGCCGTCCTCGATCCAATGGATGTGGCAAAACTCGACGACCTGAAGAGACTGGCCAGACTCGAAATTGAACCGATTATCGGTACCCGTAACGATATAGACCGGGCAATCGAAAGACTTTACGGTCTGAGTGCATTCTTCAAAGAGTTCGGTGAATTGAGCGATGAGGAGGCCATTGAATTCGTTAAGCTGGAGGAAGGGCAGGAGGATGAATACAACCTGCAGGAGATGGCTGAAATAGCTGAAGAAGCTCCGGTCGTTAAACTGGTTAACCTGGTTATCGGTAAAGCACTCCGAGATGGCGCTTCAGATATTCATATAGAGCCATCGGCCCATCACCTCAGAATCCGTTACAGGATACATGGCGTGCTGATCGAAGAGGATATGACACCGCCGAAGCGCCTGCAGTCTGCTGTGATAACGCGTATCAAGATCCTCTCATACATGGACATCGCCGAGAAACGGATACCGCAGGATGGACGCTTCCACGTAAGACTGCACGGTATGGAGGTGGATATCCGGGTAAGCACCCTTCCTACCTATTACGGTGAAAAGATTGTGATGAGGCTTCTCGAAACGTCGAAGGATCAGTTGCGCCTCGACAGGATAGGCTTCCCGACTTCCTCTCTGAAGGTTTTCCGGGACATGATACGGCGTCCCAATGGTGTTCTCCTGGTTACAGGACCTACCGGATCGGGCAAGACTACCACTCTCTATTCCGCACTCTCCGAAATCAACAGCCCGGAGAAAAACATTGTTACAGTTGAAGATCCTATCGAATACCAGCTCGAGATGATCAACCAGGTCCAGACCAATCCGAGGGCCGGCCTGACCTTTGCAAACAGCCTCAGATCGATACTCCGCCAGGATCCCGACATCATCATGGTCGGAGAGATCCGTGATGTAGAGACCGCCCAGATAGCGGTGCAGGCCTCCCTGACCGGGCACCTGGTGTTCTCAACCCTCCATACAAATGATGCTGTTGGAGCAGTGGTCAGGCTGATTGACATGGGAGTTCCCGAGTATCTGATCGCCAACACGATTACAGGGGTTCTGGCACAGAGGCTTGTCAGGACAATCTGCAAGGTATGCAGGGAGCCTTACGAACCGGACCCCGAGATAATACGCCAGATTGCAGACGTAGAGTTCGAGGAATTCACTTTTATGAAGGGTCGCGGCTGCAGTGAATGCATGAACACCGGATACAGCGGTCAGACAGGCATTTACGAACTGCTTACGGTGACCAGGGATATACGGGAACTGATCAACCAGCATGCAGGCAGTACGCTCATTACCGATACGGCCCGCCGTCAGGGTCTAAGACTGCTCCGTGAAGATGGCCTGGATAAAGTCCTGCAGAATATAACCACTGTTGAGGAGATAATGCGCGTCACCCAGGATATCGAGGAGATGGAGGAAGAAGCAGACACAGAGCAGAAAACAGAGACAGAATCAGAGAAAGTGGAGATGTTGTAGAGGATACCATGGCTGGATTCTTTCCGAAAATGGGTCGTGCCAGAGTTCGCCTCCGGCTTGTGGTCAGTCTTCCTCTGCTGATCCTGTTGATCTCAACCGCCGTGCTGATCGTCACATATGTGAAAATCAGTAATGTTCAGCGACAGCTTGCTTTAAGTCATCATCTGGCATTGGCAAGTAATCTTGCAGCCACTGCGCAGAGCGAGGCTGACAAAGAAGGAAGCGATCTATTCGGCATGCTGGGTTCGCAGGTGGGACGCTATGCATTAACACATTCCAGTGGTGGGGTCAGATTTGTGCTGGTCCGAACAGAACCCGCTGGTCCCATTATGTTTTTCGATCCGGAAGGATTAATCGGGACCAGAGATCAAACCCAACTCCTTACTCTTACTACTGAATTGGCAACTCCCCGAGTTATTCCAGTTGGTATTAATGCAGAGCTCTACCTCGTTACCGCCCACCTGGCTGTCCGTAACGGTTTCTTCCTGATAGCAATGGAACCTCTCCGTAATATCATGTCACTGCCCAACTGGGCGTTGAGACTGGGGGCTCTGACATCAATTATAACCGCCCTGATTTTAATGGTTACCGCATGGATGATTACAGCTCCCCTTCATAGACTGGCCGAACGTACAAGGGAACTGGCCCGACGGGAACTGCTCGATCCCAGGGAGATCGACGAGATCATAGAGAAGGCGCGGGAACCAGAAGAAGTCGCTGCACTGACCCTTGCACTGGAACAGGCCCTGATCAGCATGGTCAACCTCAAGCGCTCGATTCATGGGATTATCGAGGCGATGGAGGGTGGTATACTGGCCACCGACGAAGAGGGCAATCTTCAGTATATAAATACGGCGGCCCGCGAGCTTATGGGGCTCGAAGGCCGGCTGGTCGGTCGTCCGGTACGCCGGATTATCCCTTCTCCAGACGGGAACAGGGCGCTGCTGGCCATCCTGGATGAGTTGCTGAATGAGCAGGTAACCTACAGCAGACCGCGTGAGATCCAGATCATCAACGGCAGAGGTGAAACCCTCGATCTGGGAATAGCAACGAGCCTGATACCGGGTGAAAACGGGAAAGTTCTCAGTTCGATCGTCGTACTGGTCGATCTGACCGAACTGGTTGAACTTCAGGATAGAGTGCGGAAAGCTGACAGGCTGAGCGCCCTTGGCAGTATGGCAACGAAGGTTGCTCACGAGATCAGGAATCCTCTGGGTTCGGTGAAGGGACTCGGCCAGCTTGTACTGGAATCTGTAGAGGAAGAGAGCAATACGTACCAGTATATGCAGAGGATAGTTCGCGAGGTCGACCGCCTGAGCAAGATCGTTGACGAACTGCTTGATTATTCACAGCACAGACCCCTCACTCTGGAATCTGTAGACCCGAATGAAGTCGTACGCGAAGGTATCGAAATGGCCCGCTTTAAAGAGGGTGATCAGGGGCCGACCTTTCTACAGGAGTTCGATCTTTCACTGCCGCCGATCCGCATGGACCGTAACAGATTCCTTCAGGCAGTTCTGAATATCCTGGTAAATGCCATCCAGGCAGTTGAACCGGAAGGTGGTGTGGTGACTGTTTCCACTTATCTGGAGGAAAGTGCCAGGGGGGGGCAGATCGTTCTGGAGATTTCTGACAACGGTCCCGGGATCCCCGCGGATGTGCAGGATCACATATTCGATCCGTTTTTCACAACTAAAGAAGGTGGTTCGGGCCTCGGACTCAGCATTGCCCATACCATTATCAGGGAGCATAAGGGAGTGCTGGAACTGAACAGCAAACTGGGACAGGGTTCTACCTTCAGGATAGTGCTGCCCAGAATGCACTGGGGGGAGGTTGATTCCGAATGAGCCGGGTACTTGTGCTGGACGATGAAGAGAACATCCGGTTTTTCTTCACCGAAGCCCTTAAAAAGGAAGGGTACGACGTCAAGACCGTCGGCAGGGGCGAGCGGGCTCTTGAATTGTTCGATAGCGAGGATTTCGATGTGGCGGTTGTCGACCTGAAGCTTCCCGATGCGAACGGAATGGACATTCTGAAAACATTCCGCCAGCGCAGGCCTGAAACTCCAGTGATCATGATAACTGCTCACGGGAACCGTCAGGTGGCCATCCAGGCCCTGAACGAGGGCGCATACGATTACTTCAGTAAACCGTTCGATCTGGAGGATATGCGCGTCGTAATACGCAGGGCTGCGGAAAAAGCACGATTGGTACGAGAAGTTGACAGGCTTCGAAAGCAGATACAGGGGGACAGGGAAGGGAGTCTCCCCGTTCTTATCGGGGAGAGTTCGGCCATGGAGACTGTTCGGGAAATGATCTCGACGATAGCCGACAGCGATGTGACCTGCCTGATCATGGGTGAGTCGGGCACGGGCAAGGAACTCGCGGCGGAATTGATCCATCACCAGAGCAGCCGGATTGAAGGTCCCTTCGTAAAATTAAACTGTGCAGCCATCCCCGATACTCTTATCGAAACCGAGATGTTCGGTTATGAGAAAGGTGCATTCACCGGGGCTGCGCAGCGCACCAGGGGCAAATTCGAACAGGCCGACGGCGGCACGCTCTTTCTGGACGAGATCGGAGACATGACTGCTCTGGTTCAGACGAAACTGCTCAGGGTTATTGAAACAGGGGAATTTCACCGCGTTGGCGGGGCCGACAATGTGCATGTCGATGTACGCCTTCTGGCAGCGACCAATCAGGATCTGGGCAGTGCAATAGAGGATGGTTCTTTCCGCGAAGATCTCTACTACAGGGTTAACGTGGTGAGCCTTTCCATGCCTTCCCTGCGGGACCGTCCTGAAGACATTCCGACTCTGATCCGGTCTTTTCTCGGTGACTTCAGCAAGAAATTCAACAAGTCGATTTCGGGGATCCGGGAAGATGCAATGGAGAGGCTGCTCTCCTATTCATGGCCGGGGAATGTGCGGGAACTCCAGAATGTACTTCAGCGCGCGGTGGTGCTGGAAAGAAGCGACCTGATTTCGCTCGCATCTCTGCCCGATACGATCACGGGTGGACTCCCGTCAACCAGTCTGAGCCTGGCCGAACTGGAAGGTGAATCTCTGGCAGATGCACTTAAGAGGATAAAGGCCAGGTACGAAAAAGTACTCATCCAGGAAGCACTCGATAAGACTGAGGGCAATAAAACCAGGGCTTCAAAACTGTTGAAAATCAGCAGGGTGAACCTTCATCAAAAGATCAATGAATACAATATCGAGCAGCTTTCCAATGGTTCTGAGTGATAAGGAATCTTTACAGGCGAATTCGATATGTTAAAGAAAATTAACAGAATCAGGGTCAATTCGAGGTATGCAAGATTGACAAGAATACAACATAGCGCACATCTAATTTCTTATATATCAAGAAGTTACACTGAATACATTGAGTACTATGGAGAGGTTGGCATGCTCTTTGCAACCTTGAGGGAGAGTCTGTAAATGGCCCGTAATTACGAGTACAAGATCATCACTACCGATGGCAGCGTGAGAACGGGGGAATTACAGGCAGACAGCGTGAAGGTTGTTTACGACCAGCTCGTTTCGCGCGGCTACTCGGTAGTCAGCGTGGAACCAAAGCGGAAATCTTTGGCAGCGCTGGATTTCAGCTTCCTGGATCGACTTTTTCAGAAACCGATCAAGGACGATGACATTGCCACCTTCACCACGCTCTTTGGCACAATGCTCAAAGCTGGTGTGCCCCTCACAGAGGGGCTGGACGTGATAATCTCGCAGACGGAGAACCCGCGATTTAAGGAGATCCTGAGCGAGGTTAAACGTCAGATACAGTCCGGTGAACAGTTGAGTGAAGCATTCGGGCGTTACCCGAAGGTCTTTGGACCCCTTTTCCTCTCCCTGGTACGTGTTGGAGAGATCGGGGGCGGGCTGCCCGAGAATCTGCTTTACCTGGCAGGGATACTTGAAAGCCAGAAGGAATTGAACCAGCGGATCAAGAACGCCATGGTCTATCCATCGATAATGGCGTCGGTAGCAGTCATAATTGTGACATTCCTTCTGACTTTCATTATTCCTTCCTTTGTCGAGATCTTCACCGATGCCGGTGTGGAACTGCCCGGGCTGACCATAGCGCTCCTGGCAACAAGCTCCTTCATTTCCAGCTACTGGTACCTGCTGTTTCCGGGTCTGATCCTGCTGGTTGTGGGGCTGAAACTGCTGGTGAAAACAGACCGGGGAGAGAGGATCTTTCACAAAGGGCTCCTCCAGACACCGATAATCGGTGACCTGATCCGGAAGCTGAACGTGGCACGCTTCTCACGCACGTACGGCTCGCTTCTGTCACGGGGAGTGCCGCTGGTTGAAACCCTGGAAGTGGTTGCCCACGTGATCAGCAACCGGATCATCAGGGAAGTGATCGAGAAAGTTGAGCGCCAGATAAAGCAGGGCCGATCCTTTACCGAACCACTGGCCGAGAGCAAAGAGATTCCACCCATGGTAGTCCAGATGTTCGCTGTGGGTGAAGAGAGTGGGGCACTCGATGAGATGGCCATCGAGGTGGCCGATTTCTACGATTCGGAAGTGGCCCACGAAGTAAGTCGTTTAACCACGGTTTTGGAACCACTGCTGATCATCGGAGTGGGGCTGATAGTGAGCATGCTAATTCTGGCCTGTCTGCTTCCGATGTTCGACATGATGTCGGTCTACCGATCTGGAGGGTGATCCACGGCAGACCATTCATAAATCAATCAATACCGGATCGCCCGCCTCTCAGGAGGAACAGGATATGTTCAGAAGATTAAGTCGTAACGAGGAGAAGGGGTTCACACTGATCGAGCTGCTGATCGTAATGGCACTACTCGGTGTGCTGGTCGCAGTTCTTCTGCCCAAGTACCAGGACCTGACTCCGGAAG
>CAZWVF010000016.1:0-46782 GCA_964637695.1 uncultured Gemmatimonadota bacterium
AATGAAGAAGTCAAGGGATGGTCGGACAGGGGAATGAAGGCTTTCAAGGAACTGGTACGCGAACTGGGATTACGATACGGAATGATCGACACTCCCCGGTTATAGCCGTGGTTTCAGCAGCGAAGCCAGCGAGCGGGCCAGATTGTCGAGAGCGGTTTCGTCAGGCAGCGTTACTGTCAGACGCGGCCGTCCCTGCTCGTCACGCTCGAGACATTCGGTGAGTCGCTCCCGGAACTCCGCCGCCATCTTCGCGCTCTCCTCGCTCTCTTCTCCACCGGGAATCATCTCCCCGAGAAATGTGAACGCCGCGCTGAGCAACTGACCTCCGGCCTCCGCCACGCGCGACCGGTGCCGCAGGCGTTCGACCTCCTCCTGACGACGCCGTCTCTCAGACTCATCGAGGGGCGCGTCGGGCACGGCACCGAGCAGGACTTCAAGCCGCCGCTTCAGCTCTTCGATGCCGGAGGCAAGGGCGACCTCTTCGACGTCGGAGTTCGGGTCGAGCACGGCCTGCGCCAGCTCGTGCTTGGCGGACAGCGTGGTCAGCAGTTTCTCTTCGATCGTTTGTTCCGTGATCAGAATGAAGACCTGGACCGGACCCCTCTGTCCCATTCGATGGGCCCGCGAGATGCGCTGCTCCAGCATGGCCGGATTCCAGGGGAGGTCCACGTTCAGCACCGTATTGGCAGCCTGCAGGTTCAGTCCGGTCGCCCCTGCATTGGTTGTCAGGAACAGCGCGCACCCGTCGTCGCTCTGGAAGCGATGAACGAGCTGTTGTCGCTTCTTTTGAGGAACGGAGCCGTCCAGGCGGACATAGGAGAGGTCCAGCTGTTTGAGCTGCGGCTCGATTAGGCCGAGCATCGTCGTCCATTCCGAAAAGAGCACTATTTTGCGCCCTTCCTCTCCCGCCAGTTCCTCGAACAGCTCTCCCAGGCGCTCGAGCTTGGTCGAGTACCCGGGCGGCTGCTTGTCGACCAGGAAGGTGCTGTTGGCGTTCATGCGGGCCAGGAGCAGCGCCTTCTGCAGCCGCAGCAGGTCCATCTCGGAGATGTAGGGCTTTCTTACGATGGAGCCCACGATCTTCATCTGGGCTGAGTCGATCTCGAGCTGCTCGTCGGTGGGGGGGATGCGGACGATCTCGGTCGTGCGCGGCGGAAGGTCCCTGTTGACCAGGGCACGCGTACGGCGCAGCATTACCGGCCGCAGCGTTTCCCGCAGCACATCGAGGTCGCGGTAGCCCAGCACCCTGCCCTTTTCATCAGTGACCCGATGCCGGCTGAAGAATCGGAAGGCCGGGCCCAGCCGGCGGGCATCTATGAACTCGACGATGGAATACAGGTCGTCCAGCCGGTTCTCGACAGGCGTACCCGTCAGTACGAGCGCGAAAGGAGAACGCAGGCTCTTGATGGTCTTAGAGGTCTGCGTCTGCCAGTTCTTGATGCGCTGCCCCTCATCCAGAATGATCAGATCCCAGGCCACCCGCTCGATGGCGAGGATGTCCCTCAGCACCTGCTCGTAGTTGCAGATGGTGAAGAAGCAGCCGCTGTCGTACTGTCGGGTCCTCTCTTCAGCGCTGCCCAGAACGATCTGGCAGTCCCGATCGGAGAAACGACCGATCTCGCTGCGCCACTGAGATTTCACCGAGGCCGGGCACACCACCAGCACCTTGCGGATACCGGCTTCCCGCGCCAGCAGCTCCGCCAGCCCGATACCCTGGATGGTCTTGCCCAACCCCATATCGTCCGCCAGCACCGCCCGTCCGGCACTAGCCGCGAAAGCGATCCCGTCCAGCTGGTACGGCAGCAGCTCCGACCTCAGCAGGGTGGTGCGCATCGGATGCGCGGCCGGGTCACGCCGGATCTCGGCGGCTCGGGCCGCCATGCGACCGGCCAGGAGTCGATACCGGATGTACTCCTCGGCATCCGGATAGACCGTGACGGGTATGCCCTGGCGTTCGAGATCATGGATGCGCTTCAGCAGGCCCGGGAGGTCGGTGATCGGACGATCCCGCAGCGGCCGGACGATCGCCGCGGTCTCACGGTCGAGCCCGGGCGGCAGCCCCATCCGCAGTTCCAGCTCCCTGCCATAGGAGAGGTACACGTAGATGTCGCCCGGCTCGAAGGACTGCCGGCGCTTCGAAGCTGGGAACCTGCGGCGCACTTTATCGAGGGCATAAAGGATGTGCTTGCAGGTTCCCAGCGTGTTCGTACGGAAGTCCGGGCACGAGCAGTAGGACTGCCCGCGCTCCCAACCCCGCAGAGCGACGCGGTAAGATTTCCCCGAGGCGGCGCTCGTGACCGTGTAATCGGTCCAGATCTCGTCCGGGTTCGTCGAGGTCACCCGCATCTTCTCGGAACCGGCGCGTTCCTGTCGATCGGCCAGTGCCTGGGCGACCAGTTCTTCCTCGCTCAGCGTCTCGATGGGCATCTGTTCGGGCGGAGGAGCCGACAGTCCGAGGGACATCTTCTCCTCGAGAATCAGCGAGAAAGCCGCGCCCACGTGCTCGCAGGGGAAGCGGCACGTATCACACGCCCATTTGATCCGGTCCCGCACCGCAACATCGAGTGTGATGGTCACCGACGTGCCGTTCAAGCGGAGTCGGAAGGCATCGGTGTTGAACGTGACCTGTTCGTGGAGATCGATTTCGTAGGCGCCCCCGATCTGAATCAGTCGTTTGCCTTCGGGGCCGAGGAGCTTCGAAGCCTGCAGGAGGGTGAGGCGGGAGAGCCGGTCGAAGAGGGTCAGGTCGCTGTTCGATCTGGTAGTCATCGCCACATGGGGGTGAAAGTGTCGATGTACGGTGGATGGGTCGAACCCACCGCGCTTGCAGCGGCAGAATAGGCCGCGGGAGAGTCGGGGTCAAGCGCGTGTTCCGCTGGGGCTGGAATCTTGGCTGTAAGTCGCGATGCCTGCAGCGTTCCGCAGGGCTACCGGACCCGGGAGAATCGCGCGGAATGAGCGAACAGCAGGACACCGGAATCGAACCGTTTGGACGACTCGTCGATCAGGTCATGACTCAGCACATTGGACATTTAGGAGCCTGTCGATTAAGAACGAGCCATTTCTGCTTCAGCCCAAGTGGCAAACCGCTCGACATGTGCTACGTACTCACGGGCTTCAATGATGTTTGAGTCTTCGAAAGCGTATTGAATCTGGTTTTTCTTCTTAATTAGACGTGCGAGTCGAGTCAGTTGTTCTTTCAGGGCCCGATCACCCAATGCATCACGAAGTGCATCGACGATCTTTGCATGATCCCCTTTATTCAGAATCCCACCGAACTTGACCGTGAGAGCATCTGCATAGGCAATTGCTGCCAACAAGGCATTTGACATAATAGGATTCCCGATCTGCCCTTCTTCAGCAACTTCCAATTCCTTAAGAGCAGCCTGCAGAAATCCCCTGGCGATTTCACGCCGACCACGCCACTGGTCCCGATCCACCTGCTTCCACACTCCCCTTCTAACCATTCCCCATCTCCCCCGGGGGGCGTCCGAAAAGTGGGATGGCATCCAAACATACCCGCTCCCATGCCCGGCTGTCCTTTTCAACAAGGCGCTCGATTCCTGCTCTCGTCAACGCAACAACAGATGCCACTACTGTAGGATCCGTCATCTCGGTCTCAAGAGCCTCCCGGATCAAGGCCGCCATATTCTCAACCTCTCCACCCTCGGCAATTACCGCGAAATCCACATCACTGGAAGCTCTGTCCTCACCCCTGGCAGAACTGCCGTATAGCCATACAGCCTGAGGCTTGGGATCCATTCCTTCAGCGGTCTTCCTAACTATCTGCATGATTCTGTCAACACGTTCAGCTTCATCTCGGAATAGCTCCTGTATTTTCCCGGAAAATGGGTGTTCTCGATTAAGTGAATAAGGTACCGACCGGCCGAGACCGACCGGGCGAACTATCCCATGGGCTACCAGCTCCGCTAGAGCACTCGAGGCACCCCACCGCGACAGACCCGTTCTCTCGGCGAGCACTGACGGAGACAGCTCTCCTCCATGGATACAGAGTTCACGCATTATTCGAACACGTGCAATGGTGCCGAGCACCGAGTCTAAAGGATGGAATAAGGAGCTCGATGGTGTTGATGGGCGGCGCATGTCCTGAACCTCGGTTCCTGCCAAGAATGTGGTGAATAGGTCGATGAACAATCCTACCAGATTTCATCATCTTTGTCAACTATTATTGCCATATGTCATTAATATATGACTTATGTCATTTATATTTGCAGTCCAGAATATTAAATCTTCCAAAGATGAATCCTCGATTTCTGCAGTCGAGGTTCTTTTGCATTGGTCTCAATAACCAAGGGTCGTCGTCCAAGAGATGTGTCATCGAGATTCGGTCTCCGGTGACCTGAGAGTCACATAGACGGGGAGGATGTCAGGTGCGAGTGTACTGATGCGGGGACTCCTGAAGCGTCTGGGGGCTTGAACCAGACGGGCGGCGTCTCGCTGATCATCGCATTTAACCGCATTGCTCGCATATATAGGAAGGGCACGCATCTTCGCTAATAGCAAGAAGTTACATGTACCCTGTATCGGTTTTCAAGACCGCTGCCATTTCATCTGCTTTTCAGGGCCTGCGCACGCGGTCGAACCGGCCGAATCCCTCAACATCCACGGCATCGATGCGACCCATGCGGTCCAGGACAAATCCAAGGTAATCCCTGCCCAGGTAAGGATCGCGCCACGTTACGCGAAACGTGTCCAGGTGCCAGTGTTCGAGGTCGCCTGCGTAGAACGGACCGACACTGACTGTCAGATGGCCATCTTCCAGCCCGACTACCACTTCTCCATAGAGGTCGTTTTTATACTGGCCCACAAACTCTTCCAGGGAATGGCTGGGAGTTGTATCGGTCAGACGTTCGGTCTCTCTGCGGGCCCTGATTGAGTCTGACCGGGCGCGGGCTACCTCGGCCTTGGCAAGGTAAATGTCATTCCAGTTCTTCTCAGATGGTCCCAGGTACTGATCTATTACCTGCCACACAATAGCCTGGGGCACGCTGCTTTCGTTTACGTTCGTTATGGCAACAATGCCCAGATTCTCCTCGGGTAAAATCGCGATATGCGTCCTCATGCCATCGAGGGACCCACCGTGGCGCACAACCAGGCGTCCCCTGTAATCCTGCAGCCTCCACCCCAGCCCGTATGCTGCAAAATGGCTTTCCGGGAAGAGTTCCTCTTCACTCCGTGAACGGGGCACGATGGTCTGCGGGGTGTGCATCTCCTTTATGGCTCTCTCCGAAAGAAGGCGCTGACCATCATAAACGCCTTTGCCCAGCTGCAGTCTCATCCACTGGACCAGATCTGCAGCGCTTGAGTTGACTGCCCCGGCTCCACCCAGGTTGTCCCAGTTGCGCCACGGAATCGGCCGTACCTGGCCTCCTGATTTCCTGTGAGGTGTGGCTACGTTATCATAGTCCTCAAGGTCTTTTATCGATGTGCTTGAAGATCGCATTCCAAGCGGTGTGAAGATGCGTGCCTCCAGGAAATCCCCCCAGCTGGTATCGGTAACAGCCGGCAGGATCTCACCGGCTGCAGTGAACATGATGTTCTGATAGCCGTAGCGGGAACGGAAACTCCACGCCGGTTCCAGAAGTCTTACACGTTTCAGGACTTCATCCCTCTCAAATGGAGATCCATACCAGAGGCGATCGCCCCGGGGCAGTCCACTGCGGTGAGAGAGGAGATCCCGGACGGTCAATTCCCGGGTGACCCATGGATCGTACAGTTCAAAACCGATCAGGTGATCGGTGACCCGGTCATCCCAGTTCAGACGCCCGTCATCCACCAGCATAGCCAGAGCAGCTGCCGTGAACGCCTTCGATGTCGAGGCGATGGCGAATATTGTGTATTCATCGACAGGATCACTGCCTCCAACCTCCCGTACACCGAATCCCTTCGCGTAAACGACTTGATCATCCTTGACCACGGCAACGGCTATACCTGGAGCCTCCCAGTCGTGCAAAACGCTCAATACATAGGTATCGAGATCGCCGATGGGATTCTGCGCAATTGCAGGTGGTGCCGCAATCGGTAGCGTAACGATTACGAAAAAGATAGATACCGAAATCACGAAACGACGTTCCTTCATTTGGGAAACTCCTGATTATTATGCGAATTGACTACTCAACATCAGGCCAGTCGAATCAGTAACATTATAAAGATACTTCAGACAAACTTAATAAAACGCCCCACCCGGTTTTGACACCAGGCGGGGCGCTTCTGTCGTTAACCTGCGGTTTGGAGTCAGTGCTGATCTCTTAGTACATCCCCATTCCACCACCACCAGGCGGCATCATCGGGGCCTTCTCATCCTCAGGCTTCTCCGTAACGATCGCCTCGGTCGTCAGGAGCAGCGCAGCGATGCTGGCTGCATTCTCCAGGGCGATGCGGTTAACCTTGGTCGGGTCCAGCACACCGTTGCTTACCAGGTCATGGTACTCTTCGGTACGGGCGTTAAAACCTTCGTTCTGCTTCATTTCGAGTACCTTCTGGACGACGATTGAACCCTCGTGACCGGCGTTCTCAGCTATCAGGCGGGTCGGGTGGGTCAGTGCCTTCTTTACGATGCTGACACCAATTGCCTGATCGCCCTCCAGTTTCAGCTTGTCGAGAGCACCGATTGACCTCAGAAATGCAACTCCACCACCGGCGACTATCCCTTCCTCAACAGCAGCGCGGGTAGCGTGAAGGGCATCTTCGACACGGGCCTTCTTTTCTTTCATCTCCGTCTCGGTTGCAGCACCAACATTGATCACTGCAACACCGCCGGCCAGCTTGGCCAGACGTTCCTGGAGCTTCTCCCGGTCGTAGTCACTTGAAGTGTCTTCGACCTGCTTCTTGATCTGGCTGATGCGGCCCTTGATCTCTTCCTTCTTGCCGCCGCCCTCGACGATGGTTGTGTCCTCTTTGGTGAGGATAACCGTCTTGGCGGTTCCAAGGTCACCTGAAGTCGCGTTCTCGAGCTTGAGACCGGCATCCTCGCTGATGACGCGGGCACCTGTCAGGACAGCGATGTCCTCGAGCATGGCCTTGCGCCTGTCACCGAAACCGGGGGCCTTGACGGCTGCAACCTTCAGTGTACCGCGGATCTTGTTTACTACGAGAGTGGCCAGAGCTTCGCCCTCAATATCCTCGGCGAGAATGATCATCGGCTTGCCCATCTGAGCGACCTTCTCCAGCACCGGCAGAAGGTCCTTCATCGCGCTGATCTTCTTGTCGTGGATCAGGATCAGCGGCTCTTCCATGACAGCTTCCATGCTGTCGGGATCGGTGATGAAGTAGGGGCTGATGTATCCGCGGTCGAACTGCATTCCCTCAACTATGTCGAGGTGGGTCTCGATCGACTTTGCTTCCTCGACCGTGATGACGCCATCCTTGCCCACTTTATCCATTGCTTCGGAAATCAGTTCGCCGATCTCATGGTCGTTGTTTGCAGAAATCGAAGCGACCTGTGCGATCTCCGTTGAGGAGGTCAGGGTCTTCGAGAACTTCTTCAGCTCGCCGACCACCACGTTAACTGCTGCCTCGATGCCGCGCTTCAGATCCATCGGGTTGGAACCGGCGGTTACACTGCGCAGGCCCTCGCTGTAGATCGACTGGGCCAGAACCGTTGCTGTCGTTGTGCCATCACCGGCAATGTCACTGGTCTTGGTGGCGACTTCACGCAGCATCTGGGCGCCCATGTTCTCGAAAGGATCCTCGAGCTCGATCTCCTTGGCGACAGTTACACCATCCTTGGTGACCGTCGGGGAACCGAACTTCTTGTCCAGTACCACGTTGCGTCCCTTAGGACCCAATGTGACCTTGACCGCGTTCGCCAGCTGGTCGACACCACGCTTCAGGTTGTCCCTGGCTTTCACGTCATATTCAATAATCTTGGCCATCTTGATTCACTTTCTCCTGAATCGTTAACAGTAATTCTGTCTAATCTTCGGGTGCATGGGAGCACAACGCCTAGATAATGGCGAGGATGTCGCTCTCACGCATGATCAGGTAATCGGTATCGCCTATGCGTACCTCACTACCAGTCCATTTCCCGTAGAGGATCTTGTCCCCATCCTTGACTTCCATCGGCTTCCGTGACCCGTCATCCGCAACGGCGCCGGGCCCAACGGCCACAACTTTCCCCTGCTGGGGCTTCTCTTTTGCGGTATCCGGGATGATGATGCCTCCCCTCTCCTGTACTTCCTCATCGAGAGGCTCGACAACAACACGGTCCGCAAGCGGTTTCACCTTGAGGGCCATGTCTACTCCTCCTTGTTACCCTGTTCATGTATTTACTCAGGAATATTTCTGTTAGCACTCATTAAGGGTGAGTGCTAACAGCCTGCTTCAAATATAGAACCCGTCACGTTTTGCGCAAGTATCATTAGCAGGAAAAGAACAAATAACGATGGGAATTTCCATTTAGCGGAAGAAAAACTTCGGCGGCTATCTGATAACCGCCAACTTGCCGATTTTCTTTACCTGCCCATCCACCTTGACTACATAGATGTAGAGACCGAATACAGCCTCAGTAAATTCATATGTCCAGATATTCCATACCACCGTGCCGATCCGGTCCGAATTGTACCCCTTTGACCCGATTTCATCAAGAGCACTACCAGAGTGATCGAGTGAGGCGACGAATTCACCTGAAATCGTATAGATATCCACCGTGCATTCAGCAGGAACATTAGTGAACATGATCATCCGGCGATTCTCACGTTGATCCCATTCGGCACGTACATAGTACGGATTCGGTACAACTCTGATGTCATCGTAATCGATCAGAGTATCCACCAGTGTCGGAGCAATCGTTGAAAAGGAATAACTGCTGCCGGCATATCCTTTCAGAACCCTGAAAGGCTGCAATATCCAGACGTCACCAACTTCCCACAAGGCGTTTGAAGGATCAAGTTCAGCACCATCGTATTCGGTGAACGCCCACCGATATACCCAGTCTGAACGGCTGGCAGGATCTGAAGGTACGTAATCCCAGTAAGCCGCATCCGGATGTATCTCATCTACATCGGTAAGAGGGCCGGATGAGCCGGAAGCGTAATATGGCATGGTGGTTGTCACGCTATAGTCATCGCTGACCCACTGGCCGGTTCCATAGAATTCATAGATCATAGGCATCAGTCGCACATTGTCTTCAATATCCCACAGCTCGTACGGACAGAGCACCAATCCGGAGTAGATATCGTAAGCGCGATTCGTGTCGCCCCGAGCAGTAATGAATCCTGTAAATCTGTACTCGAGAGTATTCATGAAGCCCGTGCGGTTTGCGCGATTCGAAGATGAACCCTCCCCCTCCATATAAGCCTCGAAAAATGCAGGTGTATAAGTCGTATCGGGTGTGATATCAACTGTCTGGGTAAAGCTGAAAACACCTCCATCACCGCCATTGGGCTGACTGGTAGTAACTCTAAATCCCTCGGTGACCGGGACAAGATCATCGCCGTATGTCCTGCTGTTGGGAATTGCGGCGGCTATCAGAGTATGATTATCTGTTGTATTACGTATCCGCAGACCGCCCAGGTAATTGTAATATGTCCCTCCATACCTTCCCGAATCCACTACCGTGACCGAGTATGAGTTACCGGTTATGGCTGATTGATCGATAATGGCCACTGAAATGGAAGTCTCATAGTCTTTCGCCGGCCCTGACAGATCAATACGATTACCGGGTCCGATGCCCGTTTCGAACCTGCCATCAAGCCATCCAGCCGGTTTCACTCCCGGAATAACGGCAACGATATTATGCGAGTTCGGATCCCCACCCAAAGATGATTCATACGATGAATCGGGCGGTGCGAAATCATAGGCGGTGATCATGTACCAGTATTCGAATCCATCCAGTACGTCGAAGTCGGTCCATTCATGCACCAGACCGCTGTTCTCCCCCAGCCAGGTTCCACTCACCGGATCCTCGCCTTCTATCGAGTTGATCAGGTCGAACTGAGCGACCGGTACGTACCCTTTCCACCTGCCCCGGCTGTCGGTAATCTCCTCGCCCCACGTTAATCCGTGATCGGTGGACTTGTATATTTTGTACCCTTCAAAATCCAGGTCGCCCGTAAATCTGTCTCGGGTTGATTCTGATTCCTGCCCGTTCCATGCCAGTGCTACTCTGCCGGAATCTGAATAATGAATCCGGTAATTGTGAAGGTCCGGATTGAACTCCTTCCCGTCTGGACCTGCCTGTATTCCCTGGCATGTCAGAGGCGGTGCAGGCGGTGGCCCGGAGGCCCTGAATTTAGCCTGATAGTACTTTAATGCAATATCGGCGGTTTCCCTCAGTGCCGATTCCGAATCGCCCGCAACAACACAGACGACAAAATCGATCGACTCACCGGACCGGAACGTGAACGGGCCCGACGAGGAGTAGTAGTAATGATCTGCATTCACAGGATCGTAAACCGCCATCCAGTCTTCCTCATCCTGGATCAGGATCGGGTTGTTCATGGAAGAATCGGTTTTCCAGATGTTCATGGATCTGCCGACATCGAGATACTGGACGTCTGCGGTCAGGGCCGAGTAAAGCATTTCATCGTCATATTCCACCATATCATCCCAGTGCGTCAGTGCCAGTCGGGACCTGATCTTATCAGGATTGTCCACGAGGTAACCGAACTGATCCTTTTTAAATGAACCGGTTGGAGATTCCAGCCACATGAATCCGAACCAGCTGCAGATACCGCCTTTATCGTCCCTGTGCAGGCCACGGGATGAATCGTAGTTGGCTCCGATGTTGTAATGCATCTGTCTGGACGGATCGTAACGGGGGAACCCTGTAAAGCTGTCATATATAGGAGAACCGAGATCTCCAAAGGAACCCAGGAAGACCGGCCAGTAATCGAAGCTGCTGTTGTTGGTCAGTTCGAACTGGAAGAAGACCGCATTGAAATCTGTGAAACCGAGGATCCTTTTCCTCACTGAGATATCCAGAACCGATGAATAGGGATTCCGGTCCGCATGAGAGTCGTCGAATTCGCAGTAGGCTTCCTGATCTGCACATCGCTCCCACTTCTTCCAGGTCTCCGTGCCCAGCCAGACATCCTCGATATCCTCCGGCGCGGGCCAGCCCTGAGGCGGCCAGGTACCAGGCGAATTGCTGTGGGCAAACCTGGGATACCACATCTGGTTTCTTGAGAATTGAGTGCCGCGGGCTCCGTCCTGAGCTTCCCAGTCGGCCAGGGAGAGCGGTTGGTAATCACCGGTGGATTCGTGTACCTGCGCCCGGCTGAACCAGGGACCGGGTCCGACCGCCAGAGCCATGCTCTGATTCCAGCCCCAGCTGTCGAGTTCACTGCCATCCGCCCTTCGAAAACGGGAGGTGTGCCATCCCTCAGCCGTGGTCCCCATGTCCCCGAAGTTATGGGTCCTGTGGTCCAGTCTGTTGACGTTGATGCGCCCGATGGCCCTGTCCTTTGCATCGGATATGCGAGTTAAAACGGCTGATTTAGGGTCGTCTGGTTCTTCCCGCCAGGGTGTTGTCTTGTTTTTATGACTCGCCTGCTGATTCTGTGCCTGAAGTGTAACGGGTGTAATCGCAAGGAGGGTGATTCCCACCATAAACCGAAACGTAATTCTTCTCTGTAAATGAGTTCCCATCATCTGCCTGTAGTGCAACAGGTTATGCCCGAATGAAGATCATTGGAAGGAACCGGGCGTTTATAAGTGGTGCTGTTGAATGGGAAACGGAAGAGTTCTTTGTTTCGTTTACATACTCATCAGGGATGAACTCGAAGAGGATCAGCCGTCGGGATTTCTCTCGGCTATCAGGCGGAGTCCCTTGAGGGTTAGAAGCGGGTCTATCTGTCCCCGTTCTTCAAAAGCTTCCAGGAAGGGGGTCGAGAGGCCGCCTGTGAACACAACCACCGGATCGGAATCGAGCTCTCCCTTGATGCTCTCCAGGATTCCGTCGATCATGGCCAGTGTTCCCAGGTAGAGACCCGATCGCAGGCTCGATTCCGTGGTATCCCCTATTGCCTTTTCCGGTTTCTGAATATCCACCTCTGCGAGCCTGGCGGCTCGCCGGAACAGTTCCTCGGAGCTGGTGAGCACCCCGGGAGCTATCGCTCCACCGACATATGCCCCTTTCTCATCAACCACATCGAATGTCGTCGCCGTCCCCATATCCACGACGATCACCGGCAGGCCGTACTCTTCCCGGGCAGCCACGGCGTTGGCCAGACGGTCGGCGCCGGCTGCTTCCGGCGGGCTCACACCCACTGTTATGCCCAGGTTGAGATCCGGGCCGACAAGTATCGGCTTCAGGTTCAGATAGATGGCAGAGGCAGATTCGATCACCTCGGTGAGAGCGGGAACCACAGATGCCACGATAACGGCATTCAGATCGGCAGGTGCCACATCACCCTCTTTCAAAAGAGCCCGCAGCATGACCCACATCTCATCCCTGGTGGCATCGAGTGAGGTTGAAATGCGCCAGTGGGACCGCAGCAATCCATTCTCGAATACACCGGCAACTGTATGAGTGTTCCCTATATCAACAGCCAGCAGCATAATCAGTAGGTTTCCTCGGTTTTCGTCATCAATTCACCGGTTACTGCCTTGCGACCCCCGTCGAGCTGGAGATATCCCTCCTCGGTCAGGCCGGTGAAGATCCCGCTTTCTTCCCCTTCTCCGGTGGTGATCCGCACCTGTTCACCAAGATATGCCAGATGAGCCATCACTTCACTGGCAACCGCCGGCATTACTCCAGATTTTCCGGACTCCAGGTTTCCGACAATTGATGAGAGCTCCCAGAGATATCCAGCCAGGAACCGGTCCCTGTTCAACGGTTCAGAGGAAAGTAATGAAAGAGCCGTACCACGCTCCTGAAGTGAATCGGGGACCTTCTCCAGCTCCCAGTTCACATTTATCCCGGCACCGAGAACTACAAAGCGAACATGGTTCCCCTCTGTTACGGTCTCGGCCAGAATACCGGCGACCTTCCTGCCCTCACACTCCAGATCGTTCGGCCATTTGATTTCGAGAGTGATATCTTTCCCCCTGGCAGTTCTGACTATTGCCAGGGCGGCAGAAAGAGTCAGCCAGCCGACCCGGTCGATTCCCATTTCCGGACGCAGCAGCAGTGAGGAGTAGAGGCCGGAGCCCGGTGGTGAGTACCACTGCCTGCCATGCCGGCCCCTGCCCACGGTCTGCTCTTCGGCAACCACGAGCGAGCCGTGCGGGGCACCCCGCTGCGCCAGTTCCCTCAGATGATCATTGGTCGATGTGATCGAGTTGAAGAAATAGAGGTTCTCTGCCCCCTCAACCAGACCCTCCACCGATTCAGATCTGGCACGGGAGAAGAGCTCTACCAGCTTCTCTATCCAGATATCCCGCTCTGGTGGTACGCCGGGAAGGAATGGAAGAGGATTGTTTGAGTTCAGCATTGCTGGAATCTGCTATCTGAGCAGCAGAGAGATATCCACTGCCTTCACCGAATGTGTTAGAGCGCCAATGCTTATATAATCAACGCCTGTCTCTGCGATTTCCCGGACATTGCTCAGGGTGACACCGCCTGAGGCCTCAAGCTCCAGATCGCTCCTGTCTGAATCACGAACCATCGAAACGATCGCCGCTATCTCATCCGGTTCCATGTTATCCAGCAGCAGCCGGTCCGCCCCTCCATCCAGACCCTCCCGGGCCTGTTCAGAGGTCGTAACTTCCACAACAACCAGAAAGCGTGAGTCAGATCCCGCCAGACCGGTCATAGCCCGCTCGAGAGCATTGTTTACACCACCGGCAGAGTGAACGTGGTTCTCCTTGATCAGAACACCGTCAAAGAGTCCCATCCGGTGATTGGCACCTCCACCCATCCGAACCGCGTACTTCTGAAGCGCTCTCAGGCCCGGTGTCGTTTTCCTGGTGTCGAGAATGGTCACGCCTGTGCCTTCAACCGCGTCCACGAACTGTCTCGTTCGAGTGGCGATGCCGCACAATCCCTGTAGGAAATTGAGGGCCACACGTTCGCCGGCCAGGATCCCTGCAGTGGGTCCGGCTATGTGAGCTATGATCTCACCCGACTTGAACTGTTCACCCTCTCCGATAGTCGAAGTAACTACCACCCGCGGCTCAACCTGCAGGAACACGTTCTCGGCGGCAGGCATCCCGGCCAGCACGCCCTCTTCACGAGCCAGAATGATCCCTTCGCTTTCAGATTGAGGATCGAGGGTCAGTTCGCTTGTGATGTCCCCATGACCGAGGTCCTCTTCAAGCGCAGTTTTGACAATGCTGTTCAGAACATCAGCGTCGATCATCCTGATCCTCCTGCTCATGAGAACTGCCGGTACGGTAGCGGACGAGTTCATCCCTGAGGATCGTGGCTTCCTCGAATTGCAGTGCATTTGCGTATGTGAGCATTCTATCCTCGACCGCCATCTCCCAGCTCTCTCCCTTCAGGCCTGTAAATTCCTTCAGAAGCGTTTCGATCCGGAGTGCCGCCGAATCGGTTTTCCTGCCCGAATCCAGCAGATCGGCCAGCGAGGTACTTGCCATCACCTCCTCCCTGCTCTTCTGCAGAGTTTGAGGTGTAATGCCATGTTCAATATTGTGTACCTCCTGGATGGCACGTCTCCGCTGCACTTCGTCTATGGCCGACCTCATCGAATCAGTTACACGGTCAGCATACATTATAACAAGACCATTGGCATTTCGTGCAGTACGACCCATAGTCTGGATCAGGCTGGTCCTGCTCCTCAGAAAGCCCTCCTTGTCGGCATCCAGAATGGCCACCAGGCTGACCTCGGGCATGTCGAGTCCCTCCCGCAGGAGGTTGATGCCGACAAGAACGTCAAAATCTCCCATCCTCAATCCGCGCAGCAATTCCACGCGATCTAGGGTATCGATTTCAGAGTGGAGGTAGCGTGCTTTTATCCCGACTCCCGCCAGGAAATCGGTAAGATCTTCCGCCATCTTCTTGGTCAGCGTCGTGACAAGGGTTCGCTCGCTCCTCTCCACACGAAGGTGGATCTCTTCCAGCAGATCATCTATCTGCCCTTTCACCTCACGCACGTCCACAGCCGGATCGAGCAGGCCGGAGGGCCTGACTACCTGTTCCACGATCACTCCCTCAGATCTCTCCAGTTCGAAATTGCCCGGAGTGGCTGATACGTATATGTACTGGTTCTGCAGTGAATCGAATTCATCGAAGGTCAGAGGTCGGTTATCGAGGGCTGCTTTGAGCCGGAATCCGTATTCGACGAGTGTTTCTTTTCTGGAGCGGTCGCCCGCATGCATCGCCCCGATCTGGGGAACGGTCACGTGCGATTCATCAATGATGGTAATGAAATCATCGGGAAAGTAATCGATAAGGGTGCATGGGCGGTCACCCGGCCGGCGACCATCGAAGTAACGGCTGTAGTTCTCGATACCGGTGCACCAGCCGACCTCTTCCATCATCTCCATGTCGTAGAGAGTCTTGGCCTTCAGACGATAGGCCTCTACCAGTCCATCGGCATCCTGAAATGCCGCCACCTCTCTCTCCAGATCTGATGCGATCGATTCGAGGGCCCGGTCGAGATTGTCTTTGTCGGCTATGAAGTGTGTAGCCGGATAGACCACTATCTGGTCGAGTTTTTCAATCGTTTCACCGGTTATCAGGTCCACGAAGCTGAGGCGTTCGATCTGATCCCCCCAGAACTCGACACGTACCGCTACCTCTTCGTAGGCCAGGTGTATTTCAACCACGTCTCCCCTGACCCTTAAATCACCACTGCCGAAAGATATGTCATTGCGTCTGTAGTGGATGTCCACGAGGGCCCGCAGGAACTGCTGCCGGTCCATCTCCTGACCGCACCTGAGACCCACCATGTACTTGTAAACATCTTCGGGTCGTCCCAGGCCGAAGATGCACGAAACGGATGCCACGACGATGGCGTCCCGGCGGGCTGCCAGTGTGCTCGTAGTCCGCAACCTCAACCGTTCGATCATTTCATTGACCTGGGTTTCCTTCTCGATATAGAGGTCCCTGCCCGGCAGGTATGCTTCAGGCTGATAGTAGTCGTAATAGGAGATGAAATACTCGACGGCGTTGCTCGGAAAGAATCCCTTCAGCTCCCCATAGAGCTGGGCGGCGAGTGTCTTGTTGTGGCTGATTATCAGGACAGGCCTGTTGACAGCGGCGATGACATTCGCCATCGTGAATGTCTTGCCCGAACCGGTCACGCCCAGCAGAGTCTGATGGCGGCTGCCGCGTACCAGCCCCTCGACAAGTGCTTCGATGGCTGCCGGCTGATCGCCGGCCGGCTCATAACTCGAAACCAGCTCGAAGGGGGCATCTGACCGCATCAACCCCAGCGGATTGTAATGCTGCTCCTCACCACTCATCAGATCCAATCCTCATTGCACACTAAATGAGACAGGCGCCAGCTTAATGGAAAGCCGGCGCCTGTCCGAATCAAGGGTAATCAGCAGATACAGTTACTGCCTATCTATCACCCGTCCTGATGTTGAGCCGCCTGGTGTCGGTCCCACCGTGCTTCGATGTGATGGTGAACTCCACCCATCCGCTGTTGCCGCTCATCCTGAACAGATAACGGAAGGCGCGGCTGCCGTGAGCCAGGATCCTGAATTCCGGATCCTCACTGCCGGCGACATTCCCTCTGGTAGATCCGTCCAGAGGATCGAGCTGGACCGATCCCTCGGGTATATCCACACGTGTTATACTATTGGAGGATGTCAAAGTCAATCGATCCAGTGGAACCCATTCTCTCTCGAAATCACGGTCTGAAATGGTCGGATATGCACGATCGTTCTTCACCGTGACATCGACCCAGATCAGGTCTCCGGTTGCGGGAGTGATCTCGATCTCATCCACTTCCACCTTCGGGAACTGACTTGCACAGTAGAGAACGAATTGGGTGTTCCTGAGGGTTTCCGACTCGATGTAGCGCGCCGGAGGAGTGCGTCCGGCGTGCTTCTTTGCCGAACCGCCGATCCAGATCTCTCCCAGGTCCGGATGGTTCACCTTGTGCGGCATTATCCAGCCTTCACCGGTCAGCTCGATATCGATCCACGACATCCGTTCCACCTGGTCGACCCTGCCGTCGCCATCCACATCGCCATCGAGGGGAGTTCCCCACAGCTCGATGAGATAACCGTATGCGCCGAGCATCATGTAGGTGTTGACCTGGGCCTGACCGCTTCCTGGAGGTCCGGACATTGTCGGCCTGTAATTCTTCAAGATGCGCGCGCCCATGGTTACTATCTCGTTCTGGACGGCCATGTCGTTCCGGTACTCGGGAGCAACGTTGCGGTCGAACAACTGGGCGTACTGGTTCTCCTGCCTCATCTGTTCCAGCCGCTTCTCCGGAGTCAGCCGCGGTTGACCTCTCCTGCCCATGCCGCCACCGAACTGTGCAGCCTGGGTGGTCTGAGTCGAAACAGCCCAGGGAACTGAGAACATTATCAGCCGTCCGGTGTTGTGGTAGTGGAAGCCCGCGAAGATGTTATCGTGCGTTCGCCCGAATTCGAAGGCATTCCGGGTCACCGATTCAGACATCGGGTATGGCCATCCCGCACTCAGCGTCCATCCGTAAGGGTAGTTCCTGTTCGGGTCGGGACCCCCGATGTCGTCCTCGTTGATCCTGCCGTCTCCGTCGTTGTCATAGCCCTCGGATCCGATCCTGCGGAAGCGCATTACCTGCTCTTCCGGGTACAGCACCGGGATGAACCGGCGACCGTCATCGGAGAGCTTGAACCGTCCGTCCGGATCCTCGATGTACATGGTCGAGAGCTCGCCGTCTCCGTCGACATCCTCGGTCTGGTCCTCATCGTAGAGACCGTCGCCGTCGTTATCCTCGGGTCTGTACGGCTCCCGCGGATTGTTGTCCGTGTTGGGGAACGTGATGTAGGAGTCGATCCCATCCACGTTCAGACCCGGCAGGATGTAGAAAGTGCGCGTATTGACCAGGTCCCGTACATACGGGTCGTAGTCATAGCGGGTCAGCAGGTACCACGCCAGGTAGAGGCAGCACATTACACCGTTCACCTCATTACCGTGCACCGCACCATCGGCCCAGATTGCCGTCTTGGTATCGTGAGAGCCTGTAGATTTCGCCGTGATCGTCAGCAGGTACTGATCGCGGCCCATCATGCTCTTTCCGATACTCTCTATGTCGCACAGGTTCGAGTACTGAGCCTGAAGATCCTGGATGATCTTCGTCCATTCTGCATAGCTGTAGTACCTCTTCCAGCTTATCGGGAAATCGAGTTCGCCGTGATAACCTCCGGGGTTTGCAGGTTCCCTGTCCTGTGCAGATACCGGGAATGACCAGGCTGCCGCGAGAGTGACAGCGAGAATCAGAACCGGTATCGGTATCCAGTGTATTCTCGTTTTCATGGTTCTCTCCCTGGTCATCGCAGTGTGATTTCTCTAACCGCAGTGCCGCCCTTCTGAGAAGTAGCGACTATCTTCAGCGGCATGTTTCCTTCGATGGCAACGAGCCACTTGACTTCACGGACGTTGCCCTCCCGGGCAGCCTGCTGCCCGCCACCCATTCTCTGCATGAACTGCTGCATCAATTCGAGGGGCATGCCCATTGGAATATTGGGCATTCCCTGTACCTGCCGGCTTCTTCCGCCTGCGGCAGGCGCGCTGGTTGCGATCCCCGGGATCGGCATGGTGCCTTCGAGGACTCCAATGCTCTGGTGAGCGGATCCCTGCAGGAATGTGATCCTGTCCCGGTCACCTATAAGCCAGACGACGTCATTGCGGTTACCTGCCAGACGCTGTCCCCGGGCAACATGGGTTGCGAGCGCACCTGTATTTTCAATCGTGGCAGTTACCAGAACGATCCTGTAGGCGCCTCTTCTTCCGCTGCGATTGATCGTGGCGGTATCACCCTGGTACTGCACGGTGGCTCCACTTGCATTGCTGGTCTCGTAGAGCACCTCGGCGGTAGCGTCGGTGATTTCGATCTTCGGCAGCAGACCTGCCTTCCACAGCTCGAACTGCCAGTGGATCTCTGCCACGTGTCTGAGAGGATCACCCGGGAATGCGTTGTTCCCGGAACCGTAGCGCGGGATCCATCCGCCGATCTCACCAGCACCCAGTTCAGGATGCCTGTAGCTCCTCCACGGAATGAAGAACTTGCCTCCGAATTTCTCATCCTGGTGCAGCAGCAGCCACCTGTCCCGCTGGACCTGCGCGTCATCACCGGTGAATTCCGGCATCCCTACGAAATCTACCGACCTGTTCCACAGCTCGGTAGTCATCGAGTAGGAACCGAACTGCGCATAGGCCCAGTCGATGAAGATACCGTATCCGTAGGGCCTGTCGCCTCTGTAAGGAGGACGCCACTGCCGTGGCAGCTCATAACCGCTGCCGGTAGTCCCGATGGCCTGTGTGCGAGCCTGATCCCGGCCCCTGACACCCTGGCCCTGACGGGCCCGGGCAGGTACGGGTGCCCCGGTCCTCGGCCTGGCAAATCCGGCTGCAGCCCCAGCTGCCGGCGGCGCGGCTTCTTCATCCCAGACAGCAGGATATTCCACACCGAGGAGCTGACAGTACTTCTTGCCCATGATGCGGTCGAAAACAGCCAGATCCTTCGGATCTATCTGACTGTCGGACCAGCGAGCAAATGGGCGATATGTGAAACCACCCGATGTGTGGAAGGACTGGACCAGCAGGATGTTCGTATTGTTGGTGAAGAACTCCAGAATGTTCCTCGACTCGGGCGCAGAAGCAGCGTAGTAGCCGCTGCCGCCCTGCTCGTTGTCGTCGTTGAACCATCCTTCGGGGAAGTTGCGATTCACGTCTATTCCCCTTTCACCATCTTCACCCCTGCGACCGTCACCATCGTTATCGCGATCCTCGCGGATTACCGACCAACGCTCTCTGGTGGTCTCCTCGTCTCGACCGAGACGGATCATCAACCTGGGATCCACGTCGTCCATGACGTACCGGCCCTCTGGATCCCTGTAACGGAACTGCGTTATATGTCCGTCACCATTCAGATCATCGGGACCATCTTCGTTTACCTGACCATCTTCATCATTATCGGCCAGCATCGAGTTCTGACGCTGCGAAACATCTCCTTCTGTGCTGTTGAAAACACCGTCGGGATTGACGACAGGGCAGATGTAGAAGGCATTGTCATCGATCAGCTTTTTGATCGCAGGATCTGAATCGTATCCGGTGACCAGCTTGTCGATGATGTAGAGACAGACCTCGGTGCCGGTGTATTCATTCCCGTGAGTCCCGCCATCGATCCACTGTCCCGGTTTTCCATGGTAGGGTTTCATCGGTGTCACATTCCGGATGTTCTCCTTACGCATGTTGCGCAATTCGATCATCTTGTCGATCGTCGTACCTGTCTTCATGTTCGAAATGACGAGAACGTACTGGGTCCGTCCCAGCGTGCTCTGGCCGATCTCGATCAATTCTGTTATGTCAGGATAGGCCCGGGCGACTCTCTGGATGTACTCGACCGTCCCGGTATATCCGTGGTAATCATCAAATGCTATGGGGACCTTCTGCGCCATGGCACCGGGCGCATTCCCCAGAAGCAGACAGACAGCCAGAAAGAGCACTGCCCTGCCCGCCCTTCGCGGAAGCAATTTCATAAATGTATCCTCACTTCTCTGTGAACTCCTGCGACAGTTCAGGTACCTGCCGGAGAAGACGTCGACAGGCTTCTGGCGCAGGAGATTTGTCGGGTCGGCGCTATGTTACATGTATGTTAGAGGTACTGGAATTAAAAAAGACCGCCAGGATGGCGGCCTTTGATACGGAGTCTAACAGAACCTAATAAGGTCTGCCGTTGCCGACGCGCCTGCGCTGCTTTCTCTTCTGGCTCAGTTTGCGCTGGTGTTTGCGCTCGGAGGGCTTCAGATGATAGCGTTTCCGCTTCAGATCCGTAGTAATCCCCTCCTTCTTCACCTGCTTCTGAAAGCGCTTCAGGGTCTTTTCGAAGGATTCATTATCACGAACCTGAACATAAGCCAACAGAACCACATCCTATCCGGTTTCCGTCCGGAAACGGCCCTTTTGCGCAATCTCAGCGTCAATCTGCCGGATTTCTTGTGCGACGTACACATGTACGTCTCCGCGCAATCCGTTGATTATCTTGACCTTGCACAAAATTGTTCGTTTCCACCCTGGAAACACGACAGTTTCCGTCCAGAAACTGTCTTAGTGTAAGTGCCCTTGTTTCAACGACTTCGTTGTAGTTAAGCTAATTAATGGGTCAATGGCAGGCACGTCAAGGGTACAGTCGAATATAAGAGCCTGTCTGAGAAACCGACGATAGCGAGGGTTTCGCTGGAGCCGGATGGCCAGGCGGTCGAGCAGAATACCCGGAGACGTAGCCACTGTGCTACGTCGAGGACATTCTGCAAAGACCAACGCAGCCAGCCAGATGCCGGGGTAAGCCGCAGCCGCAGGGTTTTTCAGACAGGCTCTTAAAGGCCGGCTTATTACTCCCACTCTATGGTACCGGGAGGTTTGTGAGTAATGTCGATAAAGACTGCTGAAATTCCTTCAAGGGACTTGATCTCATCCGAAATACAGGCTGCGACATCCCAAGGAAGATCGGTAAACCGTGCCGTCATCGCCTCCTCGCTGGAGACGGGTCTCACAACTATGCACTCACCCCTGCCACCAGCTGAAAGTGGCAGCAGAACTACAGGCATCTGCCACACCTCCCGGTCTAACCCTGCTGCCTGCAAAAGCTTCATGGCGAGAGCATCGGCCTCCTGCAGTAATGCTATCCTGTCCCTTGTCACAAATGCTTTAACCGGTTTCAGATCTCCCGGTGACTGATGGCTCAATGAATAGACGACCCGATTCACTTCGCTGATCGCATTTGTGATTCGCGTCGATACCTCTTCCAGAACGCCCCAGTCACGCGCTCCACCGAAGAGAGCAACCGGATGGCCGTATGTTCTGAAATCTCCCTGAATACCTACAGATCTGATCGGAAGAATGCGGGCCTGGTAACCATTCGACGAGGCTGTAACCTCTGCTTCCTTCTCCGCATCCTCTATCAGACGGTTTTCATCCTCCGGCAATTCATCACCGGTGTGGCATAAGAGTCGCACACCAAGACCGGGGCCCGGGAACGGGTGTCGCCAGACTATAGATTCGGGAAGCTTCAGAGCCAGTCCTACCTCCCGGACTTCATCCTTGTAGAGGTTGGCCAGGGGTTCGACGATCCTGCCCTGTTCTATCAGTCTCTCGATCTCCTCCACCCTGTTGTGGTGGGTTTTGATCGTAGCCGCGTGTTCAGTACCGCCGGTCTCAATCGTATCGGGGTAGATAGTGCCCTGGGCGAGAAGCCAGCCCTCCTCCAGGTGAAGACCTCCCACCTGCGATGCTGCAACTTCAACGAATACACGGCCGATGATACGTCGTTTCTCTTCCGGATCGGTCACACCCGAGAGAGCCCCCAGGAAATCTTCTGCCGCATCCACATGATTGAGATTCGTATATCCCTGCTCTTCGAACGATTTCACAACCAGCGCCGATTCATCCTTGCGCATCAAACCGTTGTCTATGTGGACACCCACGACCTGATCCGTGCCCACAGCACGATTGAGCATGGCAAAGCACACACTGGAATCGACCCCACCCGATACGAGAAGAAGAACGCGGTCCGACCCGATCCTCTCCTTGAGGGATGCACTGATCTCATCCACATAGCTGCCGGGATTCCAGCTGCGCTCCGCACCGCAGATATCGAGAAAGTTCTCCAGGATCTTCATTCCGTTCGGAGTGTGTGTCACTTCAGGATGGAACTGGAGCCCGTACAGGTTCCTTGTTTCATCTCCCATAGCCGCAACGGGACAATCCCCGGTACTTCCCAGCACCTCAAATCCCTCGGGCAGCTGAACGATCTGGTCACCATGACTCATCCAGACCACCTCCCGGGCTTCCATATCACGGAAGAGTTCACTCTGTTTCCCCAGAGAGATCACAGCCGAACCATACTCCCTTACCTCTCCCCTGGCCACACTGCCTCCCATCTGCCGGGCAAGCAGCTGGTGGCCGTAGCAGAGACCCAGAATGGGTATTTTCTGTTCAAAGAGTTCGGCGTTGAAGGGCGGCTGGATTTCATCGTAGACACTGCCGGGACCGCCGGAGAGAATAATCCCGATTGCATCCTCAAGATCGGAAGTCACCGCATCGGGTGGCATAATGACGGCATATTCACCGAGACGCCTGATACGATTGGCAATCAGATGGGCGTACTGACCCCCGAAATCGAGCACGGCGATAAACGGGCGTGAAAGTCTTGTTGCATCAACCATCACAGCGAAACAGCCCCCAGTCGAAAGGCACCAGAGTATCCACACCATCCAGATCGGGAGATCTTTCAGGATAATCGGTAACATAGTGGAGTCCCCGACTCTCCCGCCTGCTCAGAGCAGATCTTGCGATCATCAATCCAACCTGTGTGATGTTGCGCAATTCGAGCAGCTCCGCGGAGACTTTACTCCAGCGGTAAAAATGCTCCACTTCTTTTGTTATCAGAGCCAGCCTTCTCTCTGCCCTTTCCAGCCTGTTCGTTGACCTGACCAGACCCACATAGTCCCACATCAGGTTCCGGATCTCTTTCCGGTCGTGGCTTATCAGAATCCTCTCCCGCGGGATCCTTGTTCCGGCGATATCCCAGGGGGGGGGTTCGGGCACTTCGATCGACGGCCCCGATAGAAGTTCCTTCAAACGTATAGCCGCCTGTTCGGCGAAAACCAGCCCCTCGAGCAGTGAGTTGCTCGCCAGCCTGTTTGCCCCATGAACTCCAGTGCACGCTACTTCGCCGACCGCGAACAAGCCCGACAGGGCCGTCTGCCCGTTCAGTTCGGTTGGAATACCGCCGCACATGTAATGCGCAGCAGGCACAACAGGGAGTGGATCAACCGATGGGTCGAGCCCCTGTTTCAGACAGGTTTTTACGATATGCGGAAACCGTTCTTCGATCTCCTTCCGACTCCGATGTGTGAGATCGAGGAATACGTGAGGAGCACCGGTCGATTTCAACTGGTTGTCGATGGCCCGAGCCACAATATCCCTGGGAGCCAGATCCTTCTGCGGATGTTCATCCGCCATGAAAGCCTCGCCGTCGGCATTGCGAAGGATTCCTCCGAATCCGCGAACAGCCTCGCTGATAAGAAAGGCGGGATCTGCCGTTCCATACAGGGCGGTCGGATGGAACTGCATGAATTCCATGTTCGCCAGTTCACATCCAGCCCTTACACCCATCGCCAGCCCATCACCTGTTGATATATCCGGATTGGTGGTATGCATGTAAACCTGACCGCAGCCGCCTGTAGCCAGAAGTGTGAGCTTTGCCGGAAATGCCACCACCTCTTCACTGCCCGAGTCGAGCACATACGCACCGACTACATCGAGCAGGTCATCGTGCATGCCGAAGTTGCTTTCCAGGTAATGCCTCGTAATCAGATCGAGTCCGATATGGTTCTCAAATACCGTTATGTCGGGATGTGCGCTGACCGCCGCCACCAGCGCACCCTCTACTTCTGCTCCGGTCAGATCGTGCGCGTGGACGATCCTGGATTGGCTGTGTCCACCCTCTCTGCCCAGATGGAGAGGAACACCGCCGTCAGGGGCAGAACCTGTCCCTTCACCTCCAGCTGCCTCGCCGGACCGGCTGAATTCGACACCAAGTTCGATGAGTTCACCGATCAGCCGTGGAGCTTCACGGATCATCATCTCTACTGCCGGGCGCCTGCACAGTCCCGCCCCGGCGATCAGCGTATCCTCGATATGCGATTCGAAATCATCGAGGGGGCTCATGACGGCGGCTATGCCGCCCTGGGCATAATTGGTGGCGGAGGCTTTGTCTTCCTTCTTGGTTACTATCGCGATTCTGCCCGATTCTGCCGCCTTCAACGCGCAGCTCAAACCCGCTATCCCACTGCCGATCACCAGCACATCGAACGGTTCGTTCATACAAGCGCTCCAACCAGCAGGTCGAGGGTTCGCTGATCGAATCCCGCTTCCGCAACCCAGACAGGTTCTTCCTTTGCGGACAATCCCGCCGGCACCAGTTTCACTTCATCCTTGGCTGTAGTGATCACGGCTTCAGCACCAGTGCTTCTCCATCCATCCTTTATCATCTCGATATCTCCGACCGAGTAAGGATGATGGTCACCGAACTCCATATGGGCCACAACCAATCCGCCCCTCTGCTTGACCTCCAGTTCAAATGGTCGTGGGTCGGCAAGCCCTGAAACCAGGAAAACGGGTCGACCCGAGAGCCAGTCGAGCTGACGGACATCCCCCCCTCCCGCCTCCCTCAGCATCTGCATTCTCAGGACGCCGCTGGTTATTTCGGCTTCCGTACTGAAAGCCTTCAACAGACCGTTGAGCCGATCGGGGATCGGTCTGATACCGTCGGTGCCTCTGTTCACAAAAAGAAAGAGATCGGCGGCGCGCAGTGCCGAGAGCGGTTCTCGGAGCCTGCCGGCCGGCAGTGTCCAGCCGTTGCCGAATGGATCAAGCGCATCGAGCAGCATTACATCTGCATCGCGCGCCAGACCCAGATGCTGATATCCGTCATCGAGGATTACAACCTCCGCTCCAAATCGCTCTCTGGCCAGCCGGGCAGCCGTATAGCGGTTGCGACTTACGATGACCACAACGGGAACCGCCCGCGCGATCATTACCGGCTCATCCCCTGCCTGCTGCGGTCCAACCAGCGGTCCCGATCCGTCTGATACGAGGAGGGGTCCGCTTCCACGGCCAACTGCACCGTAGCCGCGCGATACAACCGCAACGGGGATTTCCCTCTCCATCAATGCTCTTGCCAGTCCTATGACGAGGGGAGATTTCCCCGTACCGCCCACCGTGATGTTCCCGACAGAAACAACCGTGACTCCGGAGAGTCGCCTGGTTCTAAGAAATCCCAGTCGGTGGAACTCCCGGCGCGCCCAGACCAGAGAGGAGTAGAGCACGGCCGGAGGAATTAAAAGGTAATAGAGAAACTGCTCTCCGAATGAAAGGGCTCCGGGCCTGTGTCCGGCCCAGATAAGACGCAGAGTTGCCTCCAGACGCTCTCTCACAGGGCTGCTCCGTCGGGAGATTCCTCAGCCATTTCATCCACACGGAGCCGTCGGCTCCCCCTGTCGAACCGGGCAATTCCGGCATCGGACCTGGAGAGACCCATTACTTTTGAATAGTATTTCTCCACCTCTGCCAGTGCTCCCCTGCTGCTCTTCACCGCCTGCCGGGCTGCACCGCCCATGTCGATCCGTCGCTGTTCATTTTCAAGGAGGTCTGCCAGCGAATCGGCCAGATCCATGGGACCCTCCACCCTTTTTCCACCACCCGCTTCCAGAAGAAGCAGATCTGCGGAACCTGTATCACCGGTATGCGGTCCGAAGAGCACGGGGATACCGTAGAGAGCAGGTTCCATGAGGTTGTGCCCCCCTAACGGAACCAGGCTCCCTCCCACGAATGCCAGGTCGGAAGCAGCATAGAAGCCTTCGAGTTCCCCAATCGTATCGAGAAGAAGCACCTGTTCGTCTGAGAAGCGGCGATCTTCCTGATTGTCGGTTCTGAGCAGGTAACTGATTCCACGTGAAAGGAGGAGCTCTTCGACTTCCGCTATTCTCTGCGGATGCCTCGGGGCAATAACCATCAACAGATCGGGTAATCTGCCTGCCACATCCTCAAAGGCATCCAGCAGCAGCGTCTCCTCACCATGACGTGTACTTCCGGCGGTAAAGATCGGCCTGTCACCCGGCAGATTCCGGTGCGACCTCCTCTCGGCAACGGTGGCATCCACAACTCCCGGCAACGGTTCAGATTTCAGATCTCCGGAAACATGGACTGAGGATGCAGATGCTCCCAATTCGATGAAGCGCTCGCGGTCTTCAACCGATTTGACACAGAGCTTATCGATACCGGCAAGCATTCCGGCCACCACTCCCCTGGCAATACGGTATCTGCCGAATGCACCTTTCGACACCCTGCCGTTTACCAGCAGAATGCCGGTTCCGTATTTAACTGCCTGCGAGATCAGATTGGGCCACAGTTCTGTTTCGGCGATTACCAGAACCTGGGGATGCAGGGCTCTGATTGTCCTGCCCACAATCAGTGGTGAGTCGAGTGGCAGATAGACCAGATTGGCCTGATCGCCAAAAAGCTGCCTTGCCCTGTTGCGGCCGGTGGAGGTTACCGTGGTTATTACGACTGGAAGCTCCGGAGTGAGGTTCTGCAGAGATGGAATAATACGGGCCAGGACTCCCACTTCCCCTACCGATGCGGCATGGAACCAGAGACAGCCTGCGGGTTCGACAGCTTTCCTGATCTCTTCAGGTATGAATCCGTAGCGGCTGCTCCACCCTCCCCTGCCCCTGCCATCCCGTACCAGCCAGTAGGGTATCGAGAGGATGGCCAGGATGCTCACAATGATATTGTAGAGACCTGTCAGAATGAGGGCGGTCATACCTCCTTCAGAAACCTTACTCACAGTCGAGCAGGTCCTCGGCCATCCCGGCAACTCTTCCGGCGGCTCCCGGTTCACCCAGACGTTTCCTCACTTCCTCGAACCCTTCCAGTACCTTCCGGCGTACGGTGCCCTCCTCCAGCATCGGGGAGAGCTGATCAGCCAGGTTCCGGCCTGTAACATCTCCCTGAAGAACTTCCGGCACAAGTCTTTCGCCGGCCACCAGGTTGACCAGACCCACATGCGGCACTTTCACTCGCGCCTGTCCAATCCTCCACGACAGGAAGTTCATCCGGTAGGCAATGACCATCGGAGTTTCGAGCAGTGCAGCCTCCAGGGTGGCGGTCCCCGAGGCAACCAGTCCTCCTCTTGCTGCTGCGAGCACATCGTATGTGCGGCCCCGTACCAGATGAAGACCGTCGGTCGACCTGTACCTGCTGCCATCCGGCAGAGCCGGAGCTACCTTCAGTGCTGTGGCGGCCAGGATGCGCCTGTATGTGGTATCGTCTACCCCAGGTGCAGCACAGAGCACGGGAATCAGTTCGGGACTTGAACTTCGCAGATGAATAACAGCCTCGGCCATTCGGGGGAGCAGGCGTACCACCTCCTGTTTCCGGCTGCCGGGCATCAACGCGACTATCGATGATTGTTCAGGGAGCAGCAATTCAGACCGCAGCGAATCTGGATCGACCTGCGGTCTGGCGATGTCGATCAGGGGATGCCCCACGAACCGGGCATTCAGTTCGACGCCGTATTCCGAACACTTCCGGTCGAAGAACTCCCCTTCGAACGGGAGCACGCACGCCAGGGCATCTGTCTCTTCCGCAAGAGTCACTACGCGTTCCTCATGCCACGCCCAGACCTGAGGAGCGATGTAGTACAGCACCCGGCAACCGAGTGAACGTGCCGCCCGGGCTACCCGCAGATTGAAGGCGGGATAGTCTGCCAGGATCACCAGTTTTGGCTGGTAGGTAGCCAGGTAGCTGCGTACGTCACCCATTACCCTGAAAAGATAAGGGAGGTAACGCACTACCTCTGCAAATCCCATGAATGAAAGCTGGTCGCTGTGGTGGAGGATCGATACCCCCGCATCGCTGAGCGAGTATCCTCCGATTCCACTGAACTGCAGGCCCGGCCGCCGTCTGCTCAATTCCCGGACCACGCTGCCGGCGTGAAGGTCACCAGAGGCTTCTCCGGCGATGACGAAGACTCTGCCGTTGTCCATCTCAGGTGCCGGCTATCTTTCTTGTGATCTCTTCGGCCAGCTCGAGCGCTGTCGCCGCCTCTCTGCCGCTTACACCAGCCGGATAAGCGACTTCCTGCGAACCGCTCTCCTGAGCCTTCACACACCTGAGGAAGGAATCTATCTCCATCGCCAGGGCATCCCTTTCGCCCTGATACTCCTTGCGGGTGATCACGCGGCCCTCCATCTCCATCACCGGTATCTCACTGTCACCGATTTCACCCGGATCGTGGCGCAGGCGAACCAGCTCCCGGCTCCCTTCCAGAAGGTCGAGTGAAAGATAGACCTGGCTGGCAAAGACCCGCAGCTTCCTCATTGAGGAGAGGGAAATCCTGCTTGCGGTCACATTGGCAACACAACCACCGGGAAAACTGAGCCTCACATTCGCAATATCGGCCGAGGAGGTGATGACCGGTACGCCGGCCGCCTCTATTTCGACCGGTTTCTCTCCTGTGAGATAGAGGATCAGGTCCAGGTCGTGCACCATCAGGTCGAGGACAACCGGAACATCGGTGCCCCTTGGATTGTAGGGTGCAAGCCGGTGCGCCTCTATGAATCGGGGTATTATCTTTTCAGCTTCGAGTTCCTGAAGGGCCGGATTGAATCTCTCGACATGACCCACGTGCAGTATCCTGCCGCTTCCTTCCGCTTTCTCCACCAGCGACCAGGCGCTCGCTGATTCCGCTGTAATAGGCTTTTCGACGAGCACATGACAGCCCGTCTCCAGAGCCTTTTCCACAACCATAGCATGGGATGCAGTGGGTACGGCTATCGAAACGGCATCGCATTTCTCCAGACACTCCTCCAGAGAGTCCGCGATTTCGACAGGGTGGACGCTGTCAAGCTCACTCCTCCTTCTCTCCGCAAGACCTTCTTCAAGGTCGTGGATGACTATCGAAGAAACGAATGGATGGCTTGAGTACTTCTGAAGATGAAAGGTTCCAAGATGCCCTGCACCCACCACACCAACCGTAAATGTCTCCAGGCTGATGTCTCCGGCAGTCACCCTATCAACCCACGCTCGGAATTCTCGATGAAGTCGAGCAGATTGAGGATTTCGGGCGTCTGCGGCAACTCGTTCTGGATCTTCTCCACTGCGTTAGACCGGTTGAGGCCGGAGCGGAAGAGATAGCGATAGGCCTTTTTTATCACCGATATCGTCTCGCTGTTGAATCCACGGCGCCGCAGGCCGATCGAATTGACTCCGACCGGCTTCAAGGGTTCTCCGGCGACACGGATATAGGGCGGGACATCCTGCACGACGCGGAATCCTCCTCCCACCATGGCATGGTCTCCAATATGGCAGAACTGGTGTATGGCACAATCTCCGCCGATAACCACCCACTCACCCAGAAACACGTGTCCACCCATCTGCAGACTGTTTGCAAGCACGCAGTGATCCCCAACCACACAGTCGTGAGCGACGTGAACGTAGGCCATCAGAAGACAATCGGCGCCGATCTCCGTCGTGCCGCGATCGACAGTGCCCCTGTGGAGGGTGCAGAATTCTCTGATGACCGTGCGCGGGCCGACCTCGAGAGTACTCTCCTCACCTGCAAATTTCAGATCCTGCGGGACATTCCCGACAGCCGCTCCGGTGAAGACCTGCACATCCTCGGCCAGACGCGAGCCGGAGGCCACGTGCACGTGAGGGCCCAGCTTTACGTTTTCTCCCAGTTCAACATTGTCTTCGACAACTGCAAAGGGCCCTATCTCCACACCGGTGCCGAGCCTGGCTTCGCCATCCACGACTGCTGTCGGATGTATTACAACAGCAGTTTCGTTCACACATTCCCTTCCGGCTCGCCGGGTCTGTCCTGGATCGAAGCCATCAGTTCTCCTTCGCAAACAAGCTGCCCGTCCACATAGGCGCGGACCATCAGTTTGCAGAGCGGACCCTTCATGCGGAGCATTTCCGCTTCCAGTCTCAATTGATCACCGGGCACTACCTGCCGGCGGAAACGGACTTTGTCTATCCCTACAAACATGGCGAGTTTTGTCGACGGATCGTCGATTGTCTGAAGCATGAGTATCCCGCCCACCTGGGCCAACGCCTCGACGATCAAAACTCCGGGCATGACCGGTGCACCGGGAAAGTGTCCCACGAAGAATTCCTCATTGATCGTCACATTCTTCAGGCCGACAACTTTCTTTCTCGGTTCGATTTCCAGTATACGATCGACCAGCAGGAAGGGATACCGGTGAGGCATCATCCTCTGGATGGCCAGGGGATCGAGCAGTCCCTTCTCGGCCTTGCCGGTCTGGTACCTGCTTTCGATCTCCTTCCTTTCCTGAAACCGGCGCAGTTTCCTGACCACTTCCACGTTTGCGGCATGCCCCGAGCGGGCAGCCAGAACATGAGCCTTCAAGGGCATTCCCAGAAGGGCGAAATCGCCTATCAGGTCGAGTGTCTTGTGTCTTACAGGTTCATTCGGCCAGCGGAATTCTCCCCCGGCTATAACCTCGCCCATCTTCCTGGGGGCATCGGCGGGCAGTTTGAACCCGGCCTGGAGCTTTTCGAGTTCCTTATCTGTCACTTCGTGGTCGATAATGACTACTGCACTGTCGATGGAACCCCCCTTGATCAGGTCTCTTTCAGCCATCTCCTCAACTTCACGCAGAAAGCAGAAGGTACGCGCTGCGGCGAATTCCGTAGTGAACTCCTCTTCCAGGCCATACATGCTGGTGTACTGGGTACCGAGGGCAGGATTCTGGTAATCGACCATGAAGGTGATACGGAAACGGTCGGAGGGCAGGACAACGAGATCCACGCCCCGTTCCGGCTCGGAATATGTGATGGTTTCATCCACTTCCAGATATCGGCGGGGAGCTTCCTGTTCCTTCTTGCCGGCTTCAATAAGTACCTCGACGTATGGCATCGAGGAACCATCTCCAACTGGAGGCTCGGGACCATCCATCTCCACGTAGACATTATCCAGGCAGAGGCCGTGAATAGCCGCCAGGAGATGCTCTACAGTACTGACGCTGGCCCCGTTTGCTCCAATCGTCGTACCCCGATCGAGGCTGATGACATTGTCGATATCAGCCTTGATCTCAGGCCGCTCTTCCAGGTCTGACCTTATAAATACGACACCTGTATCGGGAGGTGCCGGGCGGAATGTAACCGAAGCCCTTGAGCCGGTATGGAGTCCGACACCGGTGAGGGTGATCGATTTGGCAACGGTTGCCTGCATCTCTTGCAGCGACATAGAAACTCCTTGCTCAATCAGGAAGATTTTAGTGCACTGTGCTATTCGGTTCGCCCCTCAAGCTCGGCCAACCGTTTCTCAAGTTCCCGCACACGCTGACGTAATTTAGGCAGTCTCGCAAGGTTAGCCAGCATGGCATTGAATTCCTTGTGGGGACGGGCCGGGAAACCCGATACGAAGGTTCCCTCCGGAACATCCTTGATCACGCCCGCCTTTCCGCCGACGACAGCCCCGTCATGGACTGTTATATGACCGCCGAAGCCCGCCTGTCCACCAATCTGCACACCACCCCCGATCGTGGTGGAACCAGCCATTCCCGCCTGCCCCGCCAGCGCCGTATTGGGCCCGATCGTGCAATTGTGTGCTATCATAACAAGATTATCAATCTTGACTCCCGAGCATATTCTTGTCTCACCGAATGTTGCCCTGTCTATGGTCGAACAGGCCCCGACCAGTACATCATCCTCCAGAACCGCGATACCGACGTGTTTCATCTTCCTGTATATCCCATCTTCACGGCTGTGGCCAAATCCGTCGCTTCCTACAACCGCATTGGCAAGCAGCTCCACTCTGTTTCCGATTATGCATTCCCTGTAAACCACCGACCCGGGATGGAATCTGCAATCTGTGCCTACCGTGACATCCCTGCCCAGATAAACACCGGGCCCGACCCATGTTCCCGCCCCGATCACGACTCCCGATTCGATTATAGCCAGAGCACCGACGGCGACACCCTCGCCGAGCCGGGCACCGGGATCGACGACGGCTGCAGGATGGATACCCTCGGGGTAATCATCTGAGACCGGATATAAAAGCTCGAGGGATCTTCTCAGCCCGGCATAGGGGATTTCGACCCTGATAAGAGCAGCTGAGGTCTCTCCCTTGAAATCCTCAGCAACGATAACCGCACCTGCTGAGGTCTGATCTACCAGATCGAGATATCGAGGCGAATGCAGGAAGGAAAGATCTTCGGCTTCGGCCGCATCGAGAGGAGCGATGCCGGTGAGTTCAACATCCTCACCGACAAGCTCTCCACCCAGTTCTTTCGCCAGCTCGCTGGCCAGCATAGCGCTGAAGTCTACGGCCTGTCGGAAGGCGAAGTCGCCCCCATCATTTCAATGATCTTCGGAGTCAGGTCGTACATGGGATCAGCCCATACGATACCACCCGATGCTGCATCGAATATGTAATCGTACCCCTCTTCCTGGCCTACCCTCTCGAGCAGGGTGTTAACGGAATCGATGATCGGTCTCATCAGTTCCTGATTTCGCTGGTAGGCCCTGCCGGTCTGGCCCCAGATCTCGTCGATGAAGGTCTGGTACTCCATTGCCTTCTGCTGCAGCTCTGCTGTGAGCTGAACCCGTCGCTCCTGGGTCATTGCCATGCTCTGACGCTCCAGCTCCTGATTAAGCTGGTTGATCTCCTCCTGCATGGCGTTCGCCTGCCGCTGCCACGCATCATTCTCGGCTGTGAAGGTTGCCTGCGCCTCGACAGTTCCGGGGTACGCCCCGATAACAGCCTGTGAATCGATAAAGCCCAGCGTCAATTGATCCTGCTGCGGCATGAATACCGCACCAGTAACCAGAGCAAAGAAAAAGCCGCCGAATGCACCGGCGGTGAGAGTCTTGCGCATTGCAAACGCCTCCTCTTGCCGCGATCAAGGCCGCCTCAAACGTTCTGTTTGTTCAAGCGGCTAGTAAAACTGCGTCCCAAACTGGAAATGGGGAACCCAACGGCCCTTGCGAAGCCCGTCTTTATAGTGGTCGAAGCCATAAGCGAAGTCAAACCCGATGAGGCCGATCATGGGTGTGAACATCCGGAGACCGAAGCCGACAGAGCGTCTCAGATCGAACGGATCTGTATCTCCCATGTCGAGCCACGAGTTACCGGCATCTGCGAATACCAGTCCGTAGATCATCTGCTGGGGAGCGATCGGGAATACGCCTTCTAGAGTGAATATCAGCAGCGACTGCCCACCGACCTCCAGTCCATCGAAATCCTTGGGCCCTACCCTGCGGTTTTCGTACCCCCTGATCTGCCCGTCGAAGGATGTTCCTCCCGGCAGGTACTTGACGTTGAACGGTACGAAACCCTCCTGTCCCCAGCCATCGAATCCCTCAACTACTCCTGCTTTCAGCCTCATGTTCATGACCAGATTCGCCATGGTGGGAAAGAAGAAGGACTGGCTCATATCCCACTTCATATACTGCTCATCGCCTCCGAGGGGCCCCCCGGCGATCTCGAAGCGGGAGCTGTTCACCGATCCGCTTGAAGGGAACTCAGGACGGTCGCGGGAATCGCGCGAAATCGTCCAGGAGATGGAGGAATTCCTCAGCGGCCACTCGTACCGGCGCAGGTCGAATGCCTCGCTGGGGTTGTAGCTGCTGGCAAAATCGTAGAATGTCGTGTCTTCGATCCGGTATCCGATGCTCGCTCTGAAGTAGTCGTCGGGCCATCTCAGCCTTCTTCCAATGCGGAAACTGACCCCCTCACGCTTCTGCTTGTAGTAGATGTTGTAGAAGAGCTGCGTTCTGTACACGTTGAACCCTACAAGGGTCGGAGTGTTGAAAAGCCACGGCTCTGTAAATCCGAACTGTATCGTGCGGCGGATCGTTCCGAAATCCCAGGTGAAATCGAGCCGCTGGCCATTGCCGAACAGGTTGGGCAGCTGGAGCCCTATGTTGCCTATCAGACCGTCCCTCTCGCTCCAGCCCGCTCCGAACATCGCCTGGCCGGTCGGCCGTTCGGTAACCTTGATCGTGACGTCCAGATTGTTGTCTATCGTCGGCGTGGGCGGCGGATCGAGTTCGACATTGCTGAAATAGTTCAGGGCCATCACCTCCCGCAGCGATCTCTCGAAGAGGTCGCGCGAGAAGAGGTTGCCCGGCTTCAGCAGCAGTTCCCTGCGTATGACGTGCTCTTTGGTTCTTGTGTTGCCTGTGATAAAAATGTGGGCGACCTGAGCCGGCTCCCCCTCCAAAACGACCATCTCACAATCCACAAAGGTGCTGTCATAACTGGGTTCGGGATTGATACTGGCGTATACATACCCTTTTTCGAAATAGAGTCCCTGAACCATGGCGATCGTATTGGCCAGTTCCGCCCGGTTGAACGGCTCGGGCGGATTGACGGTCACCACTGCATCGATTTCCGTCTGCTCCAGCAGCTCTATCCCGCTCCAGGTTAAACTCCGCAGTGTATACTGCGATCCTTCCTCAACCATCAGGAAGAGGGTCATATTCCTGCCGTCTTGATCATAACCCAGGCTGTCAGCCGTCACCCTGGCATCCAGATAACCGGCCTCACCGTATCGTTCTACGATCAACTCCTTGTCATCCTCCACGGTTGTACGGTCGTAGCTGCCCCTTGAGAAGAAGAGGAACCCCGTACCGGTCTGCATGACCCGTCTGATCTGCCGGTCGCTCAGCGCTTCATTGCCCAGGATCACGATGCGGTTGATGCCCACCTTGGGCCCCTCATCGATCGATACAAGCAGGTTGACCCGGGTAGAATCTTCATCCACGGGCAGTACTTCGGTCTCGATCTCCGACCTGAGGTACCCCTCCTCCATGTACTTCAGCTTGATCCTCTCGATCGCCTGTGCAATCCGGCTGGGCCCCAGCGGGCTCCCCTCGCGCAGCCGGCTGGCATTGAGCAGGGCTTTCCGCTTCAGTTTTCTGTTTCCGGTAAAAGTAAGGGTGTTCAGATAGGGTCTCTCCACAACCATGATGTACAGATTGACCTCTGTTTCGGAAACCTGTTCCCCCTCGATCCGTACATCTGAAAAGAGTCCGAGCATCCACAGCTGTTTCACTGCTCGCGTGACAACATTCTGGAAGTCGGTAAGGCTGTAAGTGTTTCCAGCAGCAAGACCGGAAGAGATTATGATCAGATTGGGATCGGACTGCAGATTGCCTTCAACCAGGAGTTCCCGCACCGTAAGCGACGGCACTGCCTGGGCTTGTGGAATTTGAGCAAAGGTATTGGACGGGAGAATGGTACATACTGTGAATCCCGCAAGCACAGTGAGAGCATGCCTTCGCAGGAAGGTGGCGGGAAGGGTGATATTCCAGACGGAGAAACTCATGGTTCAATGGCTTGCTAAGATAGATGGGCCTCTGGCTCATGTACAGGGATATACAAACATGCTTTCATCCCTATCTTCATTATTTCGCTCTCTGACTCTGATACTTCTCTTAACTCTTATGGTTCCCTGCAACCCTGTGATGGTCTCGGCCCAATCGTCGTCTACAGGTATTATTCAAGGTAATGTAGTCGACGACGCCAGCCACGATCCACTGGCGGCAGTAAACGTTTTCGTGGAGAGCACACCCTACGGCAGCATGACAAATGCCGAAGGATTCTACCTGTTAAGGAATATCCCGATCGGCGAACATACCCTGATATTCCGCTACATCGGATATCGGGAGGTCCGTATAGAGAAAGTTGTTGTCCTGCCCTCTCTGAGGACGGTTGCCGACGCCAGAATGGAACCAACCCCCGTCGAACTGCCTGCGGTGGTTGTTACAGCAAAGAGGCCCCTGATACAGAAGGATATCACTGGCACCCTCCACAGAGTGGGTTCTGTCGCAATAGACCGGCTTCCAGTGGATAATTTCCAGGAGATCGTTGCGTTGCAGCCAGGTGTTGTTTACGGCGGACACATCCGCGGAGGCAGGGTGGGTGAAACCGTTTATGTCATGGACGGGGTTGCGGTGCAGGATCCCAGCACCGGGCAGGCAGCGATCGGACTGCCCAAATCAGCCATAACCGAACTGAATGTGTACACGGGTGGCTTCGACGCTGAATTCGGCAACGCCCTTTCGGGAGTGGTTCATATAATCTCCCGTCGGGGGGGCAATTCACCCGAGGCAATGCTCCGCTACGACCGCGATGATCTGGGTGCTTCTTTCGGCGGCACCGAACACTCGGGGCGTTCTCTACTCGAAGTGCTCGCGGGAGGTCCTGTCAGGAAAGACCGGGCGTTCTACCTGGTCGCGGCGGATGTACGGACCGACAACACAAGGTGGTGGCAGGATTTCGAACACACCTCGTTCAACAGGCCATACAGCACTTCCTACAATATTTTCGCGCGTTCCGATCTCTATTTCAGCCCCGTTCTGCGCGCTTCGGCCCAGTTCACGAAGAGCCGGGAATGGAGGCGCGGCTACGAGTGGCGCTGGCGCTTCAATCTGGAGGGACTGCCTGCAGAATGGCGCGACAGCAGCCGCCTGGTATTGACGTTGAATCACATGCTCTCGCCCTATGTCTTCTACGACCTGCAGCTGTCGCAGTTCAATATCTCCAGAGGGGTCAATGAGGGGTCGCGTGACTCTCTGGAGACTCAACCCCTCTGGCAGTACGACTCCTTCATGCAGTATGTGGATAAAGGTCAGCGGCTCTGGTGGTTCAGAGGAGATCAGACCATAACAACCGGTCGCGGAACGTTGACCGCTCAAATGGGCCGGCACCGCATGAAGGTCGGATTCGATCTCTCCTACTACAACCTCGAATCAGATCTCTTCAAAGTGGAACCGCAGACCACATTTTACGGACTGCCCCTGCCCAATCTCGATCCGCTCGACTTCTCATCCGAATACAGCTATTCCCCCAGTTCGGGTGCAGTGTTCTCCCAGTACATGTACGAAACCGGTGAAGGATTCGTGCTTAAGGCAGGCCTGCGATACGACTGGCTCGATCCTCAGGCTCGACGTCCCGTCATTGAATGGATACCGACAACATCTGAAGAATTCGAACAGGAAATAACGGGATGGCTGCCTGCCACCCGGAAGTCCCGCGTAAGCCCCAGGATAGGTCTGGCCTTCCCCATAGATCCTTACACTTACTTCCTTTTCAACTATGGAGAATTTTTCCAGGTTCCGCTCTTCAATCAGCTCTACTCCGGTCTGAATCTGGATCTCACCAGGGGCCTGAGAGTCCTGGTAGGCAATCCAGATCTGGAGTATCAACGAACGAAAGCATACGAATTCTCCTTCAGACGGGAGTTCGATCCGGAAACAGTGGGCTCCTTAACGTATTTCTTTAAAGAATCATTTAATCTTATTGATACTAAAACATTTCTGGCTTCTGACTCTCGTGCACTGGAAGATGGTTACACACAGTATGTGAACCTGCCCCTGGCCCGTTCCTCAGGGCTGGAGCTTTCTATAGAGAGGCGTCCTCTGGATGGAATCGGAATCAAGGCTGCCTACACATTCATGATCGCTCGGGGACACGCCAGCACGGGACTGTCGGGATTGAATTACCTGCAGTGGGGATTTGAACCCCCGCGCAGGATGTACTATCTCTCGTGGGACCAGCGGCATACCCTTGCGGTGGAGGCCAGCGGGACATATCTCGGAGCCCTGATAGATATAGTCGGTCGCTATAACAGTGCGCGTCCCTATACCTATGCTCCATCCAGTTCGGGGATAATGCCCGAAGGAACCAGGATCACACCGAACGATGCCAGGATGAGGGATATCTTCCAGGTTGACGCGCGCATCAGCCGTGACTGGCCGATCAGCATCGGAGGGCGTGTATACATATTCAGAATATTCGGCGACGTCAGGAATCTGACCGACCGTGATAATGTTCTCTGGATGACCAGTGACGGTCGTATCGGTGGTGAACTGGGCGACCCAGGTGCCTATCGAACAGGTCGAAGAACAAGGATGGGAATCGAGGTGAAGTTCTGATGAACCGTATTAAACAACTCCACTGGTGCATCGGAATTCTCGCGATAATCCTGTTTGCAGCAGGCTGCGAAGAGACGCTCCCGACATACGTTGAACCCGAGTATGCATTCAGCGCCGATATAATCGTGGAAGACCCGCTGGAATTCCCCGATGGTGGCGGCAGTATAGGACCCTTTGCGATAGATATCCGGAACCTTACCGGTGAATTGAGTGGAACCTCACAGTTTGTTCTGGAGCCGCCATTTGAGATCACTGCTTCGATAACAATAGCCCTGACGGCTCAACCATCCCGCAACAAGCATGTTTCAGACAAATTTACATTTGATGCAGTGGACGATCACATGGGACCCGGAGAGAGAATCCGCATATATCTCGATTTCCCGCCCGAAGATGAGCAAGGACATCCCTGGAACTACGACAATCTCGCCGACCGCGAATTCGGACTTACATTCGCAGGGACAATCACCATCGAGTCGCCGGATCAGGTTCCGGCCGTCAGTCTGGAGATGCACCCCCCCGTCAGGAGAATCACCCTGCAGTATGTGACGCCCGAACCCTGAATATCCTCAGGCCTGGCGCATCCATCTTAAAATCTCCGGTACGGTCGGACGCTTGCCGTACATCAGGGAACCGAGCCGGAAGAGCTTGCCGCCCAGCTTGAGCGCCAGGAACACCGATATTATCAGTATTACGAATGTCAACGGTACTTCCCACCAGGGAACCTGTCCTGACGGCAGCCTCAGCATCATTGTAACCGGGCTGGTGAGCGGGAAGTAGGAGAAGATCCTGGCGACTATACCATTGGGCTCTGCCAGTATGACAACCAGCAGCATGAAAGGAGCTACAATCGGCAGTGTGAACCAGGTTGACAGCTGCTGGCTTTCTTTCATTGTATTGCCGAGACTGCCCACTCCGGCCATCAGGCTGGAGATCATCAGGAAACCGACCAGAAAATAACCGAAACAGATCAGGAAGAGGTCGAGCGGCACCTCGAAGTCGGGCATAACCGTTTTCGAGGCAAAGGTGAGCAGTGCGAACGCCATCCCCAGCCAGACAACCATCTGAATCAGAGCCGCAGTACCAAGGCCCAGCACCTTCCCGGTCATCAGATCATCTGGAGTGACACTGGAGAGAAGTATCTCAATGACCCTGTTCTCCTTCTCTTCGGCTACCCCCTGAAGAAGGAATCCACCACCCATCATGATCGATAACAGCAGCAGGAGGCCGAATCCGTAAGGTAGAGCGAATTTGCGCACTTCAGAGGCCTTATCGCTCTCGGAGAATTCCTCCCCCGGTTCCGATATCTCGAACATCCTCAGGTTCATCGGCCTCAATATCCTGTTCTGGATCGCGGGGTCGAGGTTCTGGCCCTTCAGCAGGCTGAGAGTAAGCGCCCGTCTGAGGAGCTGTTCGGCCGGGCCTTCACCGTCTTCGATAAAGGAACGGGACTGCGTGTAGCCCCATACCCTGCCCGAGTTGAAGTAATCTCCGGAAACGAGCAGTGCACCTTCCAGGTCCCCCCTTCTGGTGGCTTCCCTTGCACTATCTGCGCTGGTCATCATCAAAAGCGCGATAGTCCCCCTGAATCCGATGAATGATTCACCTGCCAGTGCAAGTGTGGCGGGATTGAGACCGGCCAGTTTCGCATTTAGAGCTTCCACTGCTTCTTCACTTAAGACCTGATTCTCTTTCGCCTGCTGCTCGAGGTCGCGCAGAACAGAGGTGTCGACCACTCCGCTGCTGTCCACGACCGCCACTACTCTGGGCCGGATCTTCATTGCCGATCTGACCGTAAAGTACGATATGACTGCTATCAGACCCCCGAAGAGAACCGGCATGCCGATAATGGTAAGCAGATAAGCCTTCCGTCTCACCGTAACCCACAGTTCGCGCCTTGCAACCAGGAATACACTTTTCATGAGGCCACCTCCTCTTCCACTCGTCCCTTCGCAAGTTTCACGAAGATGTCCTCAAGAGGCGTTTCGGCCAGCTCGTAGTGTTCAACAGGCTGGTTCCGATTCAGCAGCGACTTCAGGAACTCCCCCGGTTCCACATTATCCTTCAGCCAGACCTTCTTCAGCCTGCCGGGTGCCGCATCGGGATCGACTCTTATCGAACCCTCGAAACCCCTGGCATCCACCTCTTCGTTCACCATTACGGCGTTTTCGGAATACTCCTTCTTGATCTCCTCCAGGGTTCCGTAAAGCACCCTCCGGCCGCGACTTATCATGAAAACCCGATCGGCCAACGCTTCTACGTGCGCCATCTGATGGGTTGAGAGGAGTACTGTCTTCCGCTCGTTCTTCATTTCCAGGATGAATTCCTTGACCATTTTGGTATTCACCGGATCGAGACCTGCAAAGGGTTCATCGAGAATCACCAGGTTGGGATCGTGCAGGAAGGTAAGGGCAAGCTGAGCCTTCTGCTGCATCCCCTTACTCATCTCCTCGACCTTCTTCTTCTCCCAGTCGGCCAGCCCCACTCGCGACAGCCATTCATGAGTCCGCCTTGCCGCCTCATCCTTTTTCAGTCCGTGCAGCTGACCGAAATAGGCCACCACTTCTCCCACAAGCTGCTTTTTATAGAGGCCCCTCTCTTCGGGCAGGTAGCCTATACGCTTTTTCAGCTCATGGGTTATCGTTGTGCCATCGAAAGTAATCGTTCCCGAATCGGGCTTCATTATGTCCATGATCATCCGGATCAGTGTGGTCTTCCCCGCCCCGTTTGGGCCCAGCAGTGCAAACACCTCACCTCCGTGCGCTTCCAGGGAGACCTGGTCGACAGCCCTTACTTCTCCGAAACTCTTCGATACATTTTCGACTTTTACTTCAATCATCCTCAGCTGCTCTCTTTCAGTTTCAGGCCGAAGCTCCGATCAGGATTACTCCGCCCGCAGGGCTGTTACCGGATCAACTTCAGTGGCCCTCCGTGCAGGAATATATGTCGACACCAGTGCAGTCAAGGCCAGGAAAAAGGCTACTCCTGTAAAAGTAATCGGATCGCTCGAAGAAACGCCGAACAACATGTTCGAAAGCAGGCGCCCCAGCGCGAGCGATCCAACCAATCCGATTCCGACTCCTGTCATGACCAGAACCATACCCTGTTTGATAATCATGGTCAGAACGCTCCAGGGGTGTGCTCCCAGAGCCACTCTGATCCCTATTTCAGACAGCCTCTGGGACACAGAGTAAGCCATGACTCCGTAAATACCGGCAGCCGCCAGGATCAGGGCTATAACTGCGAATATGGTCAGCAGGAACATGTTGAATCTTCTGGCCGCCACCGACTGGAAGGCGATCTCCTCCATGCTCTGAATACGGGACAGGGGCAAGTCGCTGTCTATCTCCCTCATTACCTCCCTGATACCTGAGACTACTGTCATCGGATCTCCAGCCGTGTGGATGATCAGTCCCATATCGGGCCATATGGTAATTATCGCAGGCAGGTAGACAGCTCTCCTCAAATCCCCCTCCAGACCTTGTTCTCTCAGATCTCCTACAACACCTATGATGGTGGCCATCCGATCGGGGTCTGCCCACAGGAGAGCACGCTTTCCGACGGCATCCTCATCAGGCCATAGAAGCTGTGCCATGGCATTACTGATTACGGCAACCTGTTCTTCACTCCAGTCATCGTTGTAGGTGAACACCCTGCCGCTCAATATCGGTATACCCATGGTTTCAAAATACTCAGGAGTGATCAACCTCCAGTCTGCAGACATGTCCGCACTGCCGGCACCCGCCGGTTTCCCCTCAGGCTCTATATCCATCGCTGTATTACCACCGGTGAATGGTATGATGTTCACCGCACTCGGAAGTTTCGAATATCTGGATTATCCCGGCGGCTCTGTTAAGGAGTAATACGGCATGCGGCCGTAAGCGGTTGCATCCATAATTACGATTCCTGAATAAACAGCAACTCTCTATCGAAGATATCCGTATATATTGTCATTCGCATGCTTTTCCTGGCAGCTTACCTTCTCAACAGTGGGGAATGAAAGGGCGCCTCTTCATGGAAACACTGTTGCAGGACCTCAAATTCGGCCTGAAACTGCTGTGGAAAGAAAAGGGCTTCACGATCACCGCCCTGCTGACCCTGGCCCTCTGCATAGGGGCCAACAGTACAATTTTCAGCATGATAAACACCGTCCTTTTACGTCCCCTCCCCTTCGAGGAATCTGAGGATCTGGTGACGGTGTTCAACAGTTATCCCAACGCCGGCGCCCCGATCGCCGGGAACGCTTCAGGTGACTACTTCTTCCGACGTGAAAGCATCGAGGCATTCGCAGAACTGGGCATGTATCAGTTCTGGGGACACACGATCGGCGGGAGCGGTACCCCCGAACGGGTCTCAAGCATGCGGGTCACACCGTCGCTATTCCCGATGCTGCACGTGGATCCACTCATCGGTCGCAATTTCGTAGAGGAGGAGATGGATCCGGGTAATGAATTCAAGGTGATCCTCAGCTATGGATTCTGGCAGGAAAGATATGCAGGGGATCAGTCGATACTCGATCAGGAGATGCGTATAGACGGCAATACCTACAACATTGTTGGAGTAATGCCCGAAGATTTCAGGTTCCTGGGGATACGCGATAATCGCTTCTTCGTACCTGTTCCGTTCTCCGAAGAGCAGCGGGGGATCGAAAGCCTCCACAGCAACAGATACCAGATGATCGCACGACTGGCTCCGGGAGCCACGATTGAACAGGCGTCCGGCCAGATCGAAATCCTGAATACGTCCCTTACCGAGCGATCGCCGATACCCAATGCCGTAGAGCTGCTGGGGAATGCCGGATTCCATGTGCAGATCCACAACCTGCAGCAATTTATAGTGAGGGACATCAGCGCTACTCTCTACATGCTGTGGGCCGGGGTCTTTTTCGTACTGCTGATTGGCTGTGTGAATATAGCTAATCTTATGTTCGTCCGTTCGAATGCCAGGACAGGTGAGCTGGCCACACGATTCGCAATAGGCGCCAGCCGCATCCGTCTCACACGCCAGTTGATTTCTGAAAGTATACTGCTCTCAGTAATCGGGGGAATCCTGGGTTTGATAATAGCCTCGCTCGGTATGAACCTGATAGAGGTACTGGGTGCCGATGAGTTGCCCAGGGGGACTGAAATCGCTCTCGATTCAACAGTTCTGATCTTCACCCTGGTAATCGCTGTAATTGCAGGAATCCTTTTCGGAGCACTTCCCCTTTTCAGCCTGTTCAAGTTCGACCTGAGCACGGTATTCCGTCAGGAGGGACGCACAACAACCGCCGGAAGAGGAGCTATCCTGACGCGGAACACTCTGGTGGTTGCACAGATATCGATCGCCTTCGCTCTTCTGATTGGAGCGGGATTGATGTTCACCAGCTTCAGAAGAGTGCTCGATGTAGATCCCGGTTTCGATCCCGGCTCTGTACTGACAGGATTCCTGTCACTGCCGAATTCCGAGTATGGTGATGCCGACAGCCGCCGCCTGTTCATAGACAGGCTGAGGGAGGAGGTAAACGCCCTGCCGGGTGTTTACCAGGCTGCAGTCACATCCCAGCTTCCATTCTCCGGCAGCAACAGCTCCAGTGTAATCGTTCCTGAAGGCTACGAGCTCCAGCCGGGTGAATCGATACTCTCCCCCTATTACACATTTGTTGCCCCAGGGTATTTCAAGGCTATGGGAATCCCTCTGCTGGAAGGTCGTGACTTCGAGGAGACAGACAACCAGGATTCGGAACAGGTTGTAATTATCGATGAATGGCTGGCCCGTCGATACTGGCCCCGGAGCAGTCCGATCGGAAAGCGGATGCTTCGGGGTGTACCCGGTATGGAGGACGAGGAAGAATACTTCTACACCGTTATCGGCGTTGTCGGCCAGATCAAGCAGAACGATCTGACTGAGACAGAGCATTCAGGTGCATACTATCACACCTACAGGCAGAGGCCGATGGGGTACATAATTCTAGTCGTGAAAACAGAGGTAGAACCCACATCCCTGTCCAACGGTGTACGTGAGACCATTACCCGGATCGATCCCGACCTTCCCTTCTTCGGAATCGAAACCCAGGAGAGCCGGATATCTGAATCACTTCTGCAGTACCGCACACCGATGCTGCTGCTGCTTGTATTCGCCGGTGTGGCGTTATTCCTGGCAGCGGTCGGCATTTACGGAGTCCTGGCATATTCGGTAACCCAGCGTACCAGGGAGCTGGGGATCATGATCGCACTCGGAAGCAGTTCGCAGCGCATTTTCAGAACGATAGTCGGACAGGGATTGATAGTTCTTGTCATTGGTCTGGCAATCGGCATCGGAGGCACTCTTCTTCTGACTCGGCTTATCCAGGCTCTGTTATTCGGAGTAGAACCGACTGATCCGGTGATATTCACAGCAGTTTCCCTGCTGCTGGCACTGGTGGTGGTTGTCGCATGCGTACTGCCTGCCCGAAGGGCAACACGCATCGATCCGGTAGCGACTCTGAATTTCGAATAGCCCGTCAGATCACACGTATCGCGGGCCATGATCCGCCTGGAAACACATCCGATGGATCAGCGCTTCAGTGGCAGTCGCAGGGTGAATGCAGCTCCACCGGCGGGAAGATTGGCGGCGATCAGCTCTCCATCCATCGAGCGGGCGAAACGCTGAGAGATAGCCAGGCCCAGTCCGGTTCCTTCCCCTTTTTCCTTGGTTGTAACAAAGGGATCGAAGACCTTTTCGATGACATCTTCAGGGATTCCGGGACCGTCGTCCTTCACCGAGATCTCAAGCCAATCGCCCTCCACCCGCGTCCCGATTGTGATGGTGCTGCCGCCCTTTTCAGCAATCGAATCGTAGGCGTTGGAAATAAAGTTCAGGAGGATCTGTTCGATCCTGTTCCGGCTGACTTCTATTGTCCCTTCCCACTGCATATCCTCGACCACGTTGTAACGCTTGCCCAGGGCAATCCTCTCCATTGACATAAGTTCGCGGATAAGCTCTACAACGTCCACCTTCTCACTCGTTTCAATATCCTGACGGGAGTATCCCAGAAGATCCTGAACCATATCCCGCATCCGGTCTCCCTGTTCCTTGATCTTCACGAAATTCTCACGCATCTTCTCGGAGGATTGCTCTGTGTGTGCAGCCAATTCCGCATATCCTGAAATAATCTGTAACGGATTCTTGAATTCATGCGCAACACCAGCCAGGGCTTCACCGAGTGAAGCGAGTTTGGATTGACGCCCGATCTCGCGTTCCTGTACCACTTCCATCGTCCGGTCCACTACGAGAAGCTGTATTCCATAGGGCTGGCTGAGGATCAATGCCGTCATCAGCACATACCGTTCCTGCTGTTCACCGGAAGGTCCGACCTGGATACTCCCCTCCCAGCTCTGCATCTCATCCAGATGCTGTATATCCGGCACATTATCCGACAGGACTTCATTAACAGGAGTCCCTGTAAGATCCTGCTCATTCAAATCTAAGATCCGGCAGGCCTCGGGATTGGCGGCCAGAATGATAAACCTGCGGTCCAGTCGCAATACACCTATCGTTAATTCCTGAAAAAGTATCTGATAGCGTTGTGTTATCCGGCGGGCATAGAGACCGAAACCGACCATCAGCAGGTTTACGAAAAGTGATGAAATACCCAATGCGAGTACGGTGAACCAATCGGCCGGAATCCAATATCCCGCTCCGAACAATCGCTCACATGCAACCACAATACTAAGACTCAATGGAACGATCAGGAGGGCACCTTTATGCCCGTATCTGTAGGTGACAGCCGCCGTCGTTGCTACGTGTGTAAACCACAACAGATGTGATGGCACACCGACCAGGGGGATCAGCAGAGGGTGTAAAAAGGGCAGAAAAAGCGGGATAACAATTATTACAGGAGCCCAGCGCTTAATCAGCTTCATCATGATACTTATCAACCTTCAGGACGATGGGATATCAGTTCACATCAGATCATAACTGCAAAGCAGCATATTCCACTATGGAATTCGTCTTTCAAACTACCAGCAAACCCCGCTCGTATATAGTATAAACACAGGCTCGTCAGTGCCCGGGGCACAGTTTGAAGCAGAACCGAAACCTTCGGAGAAAAAGGGACGTATACATTGTAGGCTTCCCGGGCTCGTAATGAGACCCTCGTTTCTGTATGAACAGCCCGAATCTGGAGAGTTCTATGTATAAAGGGATCCACGAAGCGGAGAGATTTATCACAACCAGCAGATCACCGGCAGTTTTGG
>CAZWVF010000017.1:0-27519 GCA_964637695.1 uncultured Gemmatimonadota bacterium
AGCCGCAGCTCAACCGGCTGGTGTTAAGGCCTCTACTACCTCAAGCACTCTGGCGCTATAGGTGTGATTACTGATAAAGCCCGCTGTTATCACAGCTGTGGTCAGATCGCTTAGTGCTGTCAGATCTCCGACGAAAGCCACAAACACACGAGCAGTCTCCAGGTCCACGGCACTCCACAGAACACCGGGAGTGCGGACAAGTCCGTTATGTACCCGGTTGGCGCAGTTGCTGCATTTCATGCCTGAAACAGCAAGTACTACGATCTGGGCCTCGCTGACAGCCTCCTGGTCAAAACCGATGTCGACACGTTCCTCGAAACAAGTTTCTGTCGTATCCATTTACTGAACCTCCTTTCGGTTTCCAAGCATGACCTGATCCCAGTATAAACCGATCATCCTGAAGAGAATGTGAAGGGATCCTGAAAGCGGGAAAGGATTTGCCCGGACGTCTGCAGGCAGTTCATCGACGTCCGGAGCAGCGAGGTTCAATCCTCATTAATGTAATCTTCACCCCTTCTTAACAGGTCGTGAACGAAGCTGATAGATGTGAGTTTGCCTGTTACACGTGTGAAAGGATTGAAGGATGAGAAAAAATGGAAGTGCACGGGCAGTTGTGTTGCTGCCGCTCCTGACTTTCATGCTGACTACTGCATGTTCAGGCGGTAATAATGAACCTGCAACGGTAGCCGATAATCAGTCTCCTGCAATGGAGATGGAAGTCGCGGGTTCCGTATTCGATGATTTTGCCCATCAGGAATTGATCGTTCTGGAGGAAGTCTATCCGACGCCCCCTGCATTCGACTCACAGCTCTGGAAGGCAATCAGTGATTACCTCCAGTTGAAGGAAGCATTTATCTCAGCTGACCTCTCGAAGATTGAAAATAATATGAGACAGCTGCGGATATCGATCGAAGGTGTAGATTTCAGCCTTCTCGAAGGAAAAGCTGTTGAAGCCTGGGGGAGTCACCGTAAGGTATTGCTGGCAAGCCTCGATCAGATGGAGAAAGTCGGAAACCTGGAAGCAAAGAGGTTGCATTTCAGCCATATCTCGGAAGCTGTGTACTGCAGCGCGAGGAGCTTTAATCCGGATGGCGGCAGACTCTTCACCGCATATTGCCCAATGGCATTGAATTCCCGTGGTGCATACTGGCTGAGTGACTCCAGGGAAATCCGGAATCCTTACCTTGGGCAGGAGATGCAGAGCTGTGGGGAGGTTCGTGAAGTCATCAATTAAGGTTCATTATTGACCAGGGAGTACACTCCCACTGTTGTCCCCGAAGTCGCTTTCCGGGCTCCCCTCGCGAGCAGTGCTCCTGACGGTTGTGCAGGGCCCTGATCGAGGTGCCGGCGATGCTTATGCCGGTGTCGGGATCGGTCTGATGACGCAGCACGGGTACTCGAAAGAAGTGATAATCGAATCATTTCCGGGCAAACTGCTCGATTATATCCTGAGGGCCGATAATCAGGATAAGGTCGCCCTGCTCCAGCACCAGATCAGCAGAGGGCATTAAACTCACCGGCCTGTCCGGATCTTCCGGAGTGGGCCGCCGGATCATGATGACCTCGATCCCCTTCCGGTTCCTCAGATCCAGTGTGCGCAGATCCTGACCGACAAAGTGGGAGGGTGCCTCCACTTCGGTCATAGTGTATCCGGGAGCAAGCTGTGCACAGCGCCCGCGTCGAAGTGACTTGTAGCTGGTCTCCATGCTCCCTAGAAGATCCCGTTTGAGGATTTCGTTCTGGTAGGCATCGTCCACATCCGCTCTGTGAATGGAACCGATTATCCTGCCGGGCTGTGATGGATCGATAACGGGCAACTCCTCATGATTCCTCCCTGCAAACAGCCTCATTACCACGTCCAGCGTGTCCTGCGGAGCAACATTTCTTGTATCCGGATTGGCCACATCATTCGCTACGAGAACAGGCTCCAGCGCGTCTACATCATTGATGATTCTTCTGATCTCCTGATAAGAGATATAGCCTGTGAGGTGCGCATCTTCATCAACGACAAAGATGGATGAATGCAGGGGAATATCAGCGACCATATTCAGGAGAGGCTGGAGTCTCAGGTTATGTGGAATGGTGTTGACCTCATGAGACATCACCTCCTGAACCCGTATGCCTCGCAGTATGTTGATCTCGGTTCCATGGCGGAGCAGTATGCCTCTGGACCGGAGCTTTACAGTGTAGATGCTCTCTTCCATCAACTTGTGCCCTACGACGACAGCGATGATTGATGAGAGCATCAGCGGAAGGATTACCTCGTAACCTCCGGTCAGTTCGAAGAGAATCAGGATGGCTTGAAGCGGGGCTCTCGTTGCGGAGGCGACGACAGCGGCCATGCCTACAAGCGCATAGGCACCATAGTTTTCCGTGACGATGGCAGGAGATATCGTGTTCGCTGCATACCAGACGACACCTCCAAGCATGGCACCGATGAAAAGAGAGGGAGCAAGGATGCCGCCGGATCCACCTGAGCCCAGGGTCGCTGACGTGGCGATGATCTTGGCTGCGATTAAAATCAACATCAGAGAGAGAGTGAGGTGACCTAAAAGGGCTTCTTCTATGAATTCATAACCTACCCCGAAAACGTGAGGGAATCCCAGGACACCGAACATTCCAATGACCGAGCCCCCTATCGCCGGTTTCAACCAGTCAGGAACGGCCAGTCTTTCAAAGAATGATTCAGATGCATAGAGAGTGCGGGTGAAGGCCACAGCTACAAGAGCGGCCGCCACACCAAGAATGGCGTAGTAGGCCAGCTCGACTGGGCTTGCAAGTTGATATCCGGGTACGGTGAAAGCAGGTGCGGAGCCAAGATAGGCACGGCTTATCGCTGTTGCGGTCACTGACGAGATGATGATCGGGCTGAGTTGCGACATGCCGAAATCGCCCAATATTATTTCAACCGCGAAGAGCATGCCTGCCACTGGTGCGTTAAATGTCGCGGCGATGCCTGCGGCGGCACCGCATCCTACGAATGTTCTCATTCTACGGGGACTGACGTGCAGCAGCTGTCCCAGTTTCGAGGCGATGGCGCTGCCGATCTGTACGATGGGACCTTCTGAGCCGGCCGAGCCCCCGGATCCGATGGAGACGGCACTGGCCATGACTTTAGCCGCTGCAACCCGACCTCGAATGATTCCACCGCTCGTTGCCACTGAGGCCATAACCTCAGGAACTCCATGTCCCTTTGCCTCGGTAGCCAGAAAGGTCACTATCGGGCCGACAATCAGGCCACCGGCCACCGGAATGGCAAAACGCAGGTACCACGGCAGACTGAGGATGAAGCTGATTCCCGGTTCCGCAATCCCGAATGCGAGATGTTGCACTGAGGCAATAGCCAGACGGAATCCTACCGCGCCGTATCCTCCAATGATTCCAATTACTAAAGCAAGAAGCAGGTTGAAGCTGTAGTCCCATGTAGAGAATGACCGTAGGGCTCCCTGGAAGAATCCGGCGACCTCGGCTCGGGCGTTATTAATATTCATCTGACGCATTATCTACTGGTTTCGCAGTATCTCCAGATCCTCGTTATGCCCCAGCAGCACGAGGATATCCGAATCTTTGACAATGAATGATCCGTCAGGAGCAACAATGATATCGTCGGGAATAAGCTGGCGAACCAGGATTACGGTTAAATTGTAGTTCATCCGGAAGTCGAGTTCGGCAAGTGTCTTTCCCACCATTTCTGCGCTTGGTGCAGACTCGATGATCCCGTAATCGCTGCCCAGGGGGACGAACTCCAGAATATCGGCATTAACAAGCCTGTATGCCAGCCGATGAGCCATATCCCGCCGCGGGAATACCACATCGTTGGCTCCGATCTGTTCCAGGATTCTTCCATGCGGCTCAGTGATCGCTTTTGCCACTATATAGTTAACGCCGAGATCCTTCAGGTTGAGCGTTGTCAATACCGAAGCCTCAATATGCTCGCCGAGACTGACAATCACTGCATCGTAATCGTGTAGTCCCAGAGCCTCCAGAGCTGCACGATCCGTGCTGTCTGCAACTACTGCCTTCGACACGAAATCCATGACCTTCTCAACGACTGCCTCATTCGAATCAACAGCCAGCACTTCCTGGCCCAGGTTAATCAGGCTCTTTGCCAGGTAGTAGCCAAAGCTTCCGAGACCGAAGATCGCATATGTCTTCATTTATCCCACCATCACTTTTTCTTCAGGATAGCGTATTACCGTCCGCCGGATACGGGCCGCAACAGCCACCGCTATCGTTAAGGGTCCGAGCCTGCCGATGATCATCAGCAGCGTGATAATCAGACGGCCTGCAGTAGAAAGTTCGGTTGTGATCCCTGTTGACAAACCGACCGTACCGAATGCGCTGACAGCTTCAAAGAACAACTGTATGAATTCACCTTGAGCCCGGCTGAAGCTGACAGTCCCCACTTCCACCGATAGCAGGGTGAGGGTGAAGATGACCAGCACAACCACCCCGAGCGTGAATATGCTCATGGCCTTGGTTAATGATCTCTCAGAGATTCGTCGACCGAAGATCACCGCATCCTGTTTGCCCCGGATACGGTTGACCGCAAGGATAAGGAGTACACCAAATGTCGTTATCTTAATGCCGCCCGCACAGCTGCCGGGGGCACCACCAATGAACATCAGCATCAGCATGAGAAAGAGCGTTGCATTTGAGGTCAATCCGATCGGGACGGTGCTGAATCCGGCGGTACGCGGTGTTACCGACTGGAAGAGAGACGCCAGTATCTTGTCATGCCACCTCAATCCGGAAAGGGCATCACTCCATTCAAGACCCAGGAAGAGCAGCGTCCCGATGATAAGGAAAAAAGCTGTAAAGACAAGTGTCAGCTTGCTGTGGAAGCTGAGCCTGCGCTCGGCTTGTGTAAGATTGTTTCTGCTGTGAATGGACTTGCGAATGTCGAGCAGTACTATAAACCCGAGCCCACCTGCTATTATCAACCCCATCAGGGTCAGGTTGACTATCCAATCGGTTGCGTAACTTTCAAAAGAGTTGGCATTCAGGCTGAATCCGGCATTACAGAATGCCGAGATGCTGTGGAAAACAGCATAGTAGAGTGCTTTCGGAAGGTCCATGACCTGGAGGAATCGGAAGGCGAGGAATACAGCACCAATACCTTCTATGATCAGAGAGAGAGACAGGACGTTCTTCAACAGCTGCCAAAGATCTGCCCGCAGGTCACGTGACAATGTCTGTGATATCATGTCACGACTCCGCCAGCCCAGCCTGCCACCCAGAGCAGCGATAAAGAAAGTCCCCATGGTCATGATGCCGAGGCCGCCCAGCTGGATAAGGATCAGAATCACCAGCTGACCGAACAAGGTGAAGTGGCTGCCGGTATCGACCACAGTGAGTCCGGTTACACAGACAGCAGATGTTGCCGTAAAGAGAGCGTCAACGAAAGAGAGGGGTCCCTCGCTGCTGGAAAAAGGCAGCATCAGCAGAAACGTCCCCAGAAGGATAGCAGTCAGAAAGGAAAGAACCAGGAGCTGAGTCGGTTGTATTCTTTTGGTGCGAGGGCTCACATGTGCAATTTAATACCCGATGTGGACAGTTCTATATGGAAAGAAGCCGGTATTGGAGTTATTGACGAGGGCGTAATTGCGCAGCGGTGTACTAAGCCCGCAGCATGCGCAGACCGTTTCCGATCACCAGGAACTCGCTGATCTCGTGACCCAGGACTGTCAGAGGCAGTCCCATGAAGCCGGTTACTGCTCCCGCAATCAGCACGCTGATGACGATAACCGAGAGCACCAGATTCTGCCTCACGATCATTTGATTTCTGCGGGCAAGGTTCAAAGCGTAAACGAGCTTCTCCAGGTCATCGGCCATGAGAGCGATATCGGCTGTCTCCAGCGCCACATCAGTACCTGCCGCTCCCATCGCCACACCGACCGTCGCCTCCGCGAGTGCGGGTGCGTCATTCACGCCATCACCGACCATTGCTGTGCTGCCGTACTGTGTTTCCAGGGTCCGGATCATCGCGGCCTTTTCCTCCGGTCTCAGGTCCGCGTAATACACATCAATGCCTGCGTCACGAGCGATGAACTCTGCCGTACGCTCGTTGTCACCGGTCAACATAACAACCTTCCGGATACCCGCGGTGCGGAGGGCTCTGATGGACTCGCGGGCGCCATCACGGACAGTATCACACAGGGCGATCACTCCCAGGGCGCTCCTGTCGTCGCCGACTACTATTACAGTCCTGCCCGACTGCTGCAGCCGGTTGATATCGTCTTCTGCCTGTGCCAGATCGAGCCCCAGCCGGTCGGTGAACAGTGAGGGATTGCCGGCATACACGTTTCTGCCGTGAAGTCTTCCCTCCGCTCCAGCTCCGGGGATCGCGCGGCAGTCGCTCACATCGACCGGCATGATCGAGCGTGCTTCGGCATACTTGAGAATAGCGTGAGCAAGCGGGTGTTCACTCCTCTGTTCGATTCCGGTGACCAGCGCGAGCAGTCGATCCTCATCCATGGTATCCCGGTCGAGGACCAGGACATCAGTTACTTCAGGCCTGCCCTGCGTGATCGTGCCCGTCTTGTCCAGTGCCACTACCCGCACCTTCGCCAGCTCCTCGATGTACACGCCTCCCTTGATGAGCACTCCCTGCCGCGCGGCCGTTCCCAGAGAAGCCACAAGGGTGATAGGGATGGAGATGACCAGGGCGCATGGTGCTGCGGCCACGATGAATACGGTTGCCCGCTCGATCCAGATCGCCCATGAGGCATCGAAGACCAGCGGGGGTATAATCGCGATCACTATCCCCGACATCAGAACTGCCGGACTGTAGCGGTAGCCGAACCGTTCGATGAAACGCTGGCTCCTACCTTTGCGTTCCCGGGCCTCCTCTACCATCTGGATGATGCGGGAGATGGTGTTCTCGGACCAGATACGGGTTGTCCGCACTTCCAGTGCACCCTCGCCGTTTATGCTTCCCGCGAAGACCGGATCCCCTTCTTTTCTCTCGACCGGCACGCTCTCACCGGTCACCGGAGCCTGGTTGATGCTGGAGGTGCCGGCGACGATCTCGCCGTCGGTGGGAATCGCCTCTCCCGGCCGGACTATGAACAGGTCATCGATCTCGATCTCTTCAACGGGGATCTCGTGTTCCACGCCGTCCCGCCGAACGAGGGCCACCGGTGGCGCGAGTTCCATCAATGCTTTCACGGCCGAGCGTGTTTTTTCCTCGGTGTAACCTTCCGCCGCCTCACTGATGGAGTAGAGGAATACGAGCGTCGCCCCCTCAACAGCCAGTCCCATTATGGTGGCGGTGACGGCGGCAGTGGTCATGAGCAGCTCTATTCCAATCTCCTGTTCATGGAATAATTCTGTCAGGGCCTCGCGACCGAAGTAGTAACCTCCCGCGAGGATCGAGGCGATATAGATACTCAGCAGGATCGAACCCTGCGCACCGGCCAGGCTCATCAGCCAGCCCGTCAGCAGTATTACACCCGAGGCCGCCGACATAAGAACTTTGGGATTGCGCCAGGGAACAGGCTGGGCCGGCATACCTTGTATGATGACTGCCGCCTCGTGCTCGCAATCCGGATTGGATACCCTGAATTCGATGTGACCGTCGCTCATCCCTCATCCTCCGGTTGTGTCTGAGCTGCGTAGTTCAGGGTGTTCAGGCGAGTGCATTCGTAGACACCACGGGCCACATCTGCCAGCAGCGACTCTGCCAGCTCCAGCATTTCACACACCCGATCATCGCTCACGGTATAGGTCACATACCGACCGTTTCTCTCTGCTTCCACCAGGCCGCAGTCTCGCAGGCACGCCAGGTGGTTCGAAGTATTTGGCTGAGTCAGACCGGTAACACTGGCGATTTCTCCAACGGTGAGAGGTCCTCTGCAGAGGGCGTCGAGAATACTCAAACGTGGGGGATCGCCGAAGCCACGGAAAAGTTTGGCCTTGATGGCCAGGCTGGTTTTTTCAGTTGTAAGGAGCAAGATGACCTCCTTATATGATCATATCATGAATTGATGATATGATCATGATAACATGTCTCCGGTTTTTCGGGCAAACTGGATATTCTTGAAATCGAGTTGGAAATACATGTTTCTCATCCACTGTAAATCTGATTAGCCGTCTAAAACTATTATCGTGAATTACAACTGGAGAAATCGGTTACTCCCTTCACTCAGCCTTCATCATCACGTCATGTAGAGATCTTTAAGATGAATGTCACGGTGTACTGCACGGAACAAGGGTTTCTGCTGCTGCAGGGTTGTTCCATGGTTGGGATGGGCTGGTCCGGACAGATGCGTTCCATGATGGCTCTTTTCATGGGAGCTGGCTATGGACATGGTCTTTACTGATTCCCGGCACACTGTGAATATCTGCTAATACCGCCTTCATTTCCGTTTCATCTATCATGCACAATTATTGAGGTAAGTTTCTGAATGGAATTGAAAGGAGGTTGATTAATTATGTCACGTTTGCATCTCGTACCTTTTGGAGTCGCTCTCTCCAGCCTGTTTATAATCTCATATGTGATCTGCATACTTTTCAATCTGGTGACTGGTTGGGGAATGATTGACATCGTAATGAAAATGTTGCCCTGGGCGTCGATCAGCCTGCCGGGTTTTCTGCTCGGACTTGTTGAGGCAGTGGCCTATGGCTGGTTCGTGGCGTTCATCTTCGTCCCGATTTACAACTGGATTCTTACTACAGGGTCTCTGCAGAGAACTTGAAAACAGCTCTTCACAATCGGATCCGATCAGATTGTGAACCATCGATAATCTTGTATTCATCCCGGCTTCATCTATGCCGGGCTATCCTGGCGAGAGTTGAACTCAAACCGTAAAGGAGGTTTCAAACATGAATCTGAAAAACAGGAAATACATGGTGCCGGTGACAGCTTTCACTGCGGCATTCTTTCTGGTGACAGCCGTTCACTTTGCCTCTGCCCAGACCAGTTCATCTTCACAGAATGGCTCGATGCATATGAGTGGGAATATGGTCCGGCAGCAGGCACAGGACCCTCCAGCGGGATGCGGGGCAAACGGCGGGAAGATGGCGCACAATCAGGGAACCATGTCGGGTGGCATGATGTCCGGAATGATGGGCGGTAGCGGCGGTCACATGTCGGGTGGTATGATGTCCGGAATGATGGGCGGTAATGGCAGTCATATGTCGGGTGGTATGATGTCCGGAATGATGAGGGGTAATGGCAGTCATATGTCCGGAATGATGGGGGGCATGCATTCCGATAAGCTCCTTACTTTCTCAGAAGCACTCGGATTGAGTGATGAGCAGATCAAGAAGATCGAGGAATTGGAACTTACCCACGCCCGCGCACTTGTAGACGCACAGTCTGCGATCCGTAAGGCGGAGCTCGATGTTCAGGCTGCCCGGATGCAAACTGATGATATCAGAGGTCTGAAACAGGCGCTGCAGCAGGCCGCTGAAGCCGGAATAGAGCTGGAAATCATGCAGGTTCGGCAGGCAGCAGCGATCAACGGAGTGCTGACTGCGGATCAACGCCTGAAGTGGTCGAACCTATATAGTGAAAACGGCTGTAATATGGTCGGTGATATGAGTTAAACACTGGATCAGAACGGGGAACGGCTTCGATCCGTTCCCCGTTTCTTGTTGCGACCGGTATCTATCGCCGTTATTCCATTGGATGAGAGATCGATCAATTCTGACCCGGATATTCAGGACCATCCACACTCAGAGAGGAAAGATCATGCATATTCTGGTTATCGAGGATGACCGCAAAGTTGCCTCGTTTATCAGCAAGGGATTAACCGAAGAAGGATACGTGGTGGATGTAGCAGTGGACGGGGTGGATGGGAGCCTGAAAGCTTCTGTTGGTGAGTATGATATAATAGTGCTCGACGTCATGCTTCCTGAACGGTCGGGTTATGAACTGGCCAGAGAGATGCGTCGTGAGGGATCAACGACCCCGATCATCATGCTGACAGCCAGAGACGCCAAAGAGGATATCGTGCGTGGTCTAGATTCTGGTGCGGATGATTACCTTACGAAACCATTCTCGTTTGACGAACTGCTGGCCCGCATCCGCGCTCTGCTTCGCAGGGAAGGTGTAGACAGGACACAGGTTCTCCGTTATCAGGATCTGGAGTTGGACCACCGTAGGCATCAGGCTCGCAGGGGCGGACGTGTTCTGGATCTGACTCCAAAGGAGTTCCAGCTCCTTGAACATTTCCTGCTCCATCCCGAGGAAGTGATCACACGAACCGAACTTCTGGAGAAGGTGTGGGAACTTGAATTTGATCCGGAAAGCAACGTGGTCGATGTCCATGTTGGCAATCTGAGGCGCAAACTCACGCTCGATGGCGAACCGAATATGATAAATACTATCCGGGGCGTAGGCTACCGGTTGGAGTGATGATAATCGGTAACCTGGTATCTTACAGGGCCCTTCTTACACGTAGATTTGTGTGGTTATGGGCTGTCGGAATATTCATAATCAGCACCGTGACACATCTGGCCGTTCGTTCAATCCTTTTACAGCAGGTCGACAGGTCTCTCTCCCTCGTTGCATCATTGCAGGCTCGTGCAGTTGTAGAAAGCCCGCCTGAAAGAATGGAGCTGAAGGAATGGGAGCTTCGGCCGGATGAGATCGGAAGGCTTCAGGATGTTCTCTGGTTCGTCCAGGTATGGAATGAAAACCGGGAGATCGTAGCCCGCAGCGCCAACCTGACCTGGCCGTTGCCAGATCCAGACTCTGGCTGGGAAGCTGTGCGGGAGGGCCGAATTGTCTATATGACGATATCCAGCCCTCAGGGGCCTCTCCGTCAGACTCTCTATCCACTCCAGCGCCTCGATCCTGCCCATGCCGACCATGCGATACAGGTTGCAGTTTCGCTGGGTCCCGTCAACCGCATGCTCAACCAGATCGATATCGTCCTGATGAGTGTCAGTATCCTCGGCCTGTTGATAGTTATCGCGGTTGGATGGACTTTAGCCACTCGCGCGATAAGACCTGTTGAAGAGATCGTAACCCAGGCCAGAAAGATCCATTCTCCGGAGGAACTCAAGCGGATAACGGCTTATGCACGTACTCACGAATTCGCTTCTCTAGTTGAGGTTATAAACGAGATGCTGGAGCGCCTGGAAAAGGCTTTCGATTCCCAGCAGCGCTTTACAGCGGATGCAAGTCACGAGCTTCGCACTCCTCTCACTGCCTTAAGAGGCACAATCGAGGTCGCCCTGCGCCGTACCCGCTCCATAGAGGACTACAGCGAAACACTGCAATCCTCACTCGAGGAAGTTATCAGAATGCAGGTTCTGGTGGATGACCTGCTGCTGCTGGCCAGAAATGACGCTCATGTGCTTCAGCCTCGGTATGAGCAGGTCGTTCCCGGTGTACTGGTCGACGAGGTGCTGGGAGATCTGGCCGCTTCAGCTGAAGAACAGGGAGTAATAATCGAGACAGATATCATCGAATCTGTCATCATGAAGGTGGACAGGGATATGATCCGCCGCTGCATAACGAATCTAGTCAGCAATGCGATCCATCATTCCCCTCGGGGGGGCAGGGTGAGAATTTGGTGCACGAAATCCGGCGAAGAGATTGAATTGAGTGTTCAGGATGAAGGGGAGGGAGTTCCCGGATCGGCCCGATTACTCATTTTCGATCGCTTTTACAAAGCTGATTCCGCTCGTACATCCGGTGAAGGGGTAGGTTTGGGATTATCTCTGGTCAAGGCCATGGTGGAAGCTCATTCAGGCCGGGTAACGGTTGGGGAATCGCCCGGTGGAGGTGCATTATTCCGCATATACCTTCCCTCTGAACCGAAGAAAACTTGAGAAGTTAAAAGTAGAAAATAGACGATCCCGGTCACGCACCGAGCACTTTTTTCCGTTCCTCGAACTCATCTGAGGAGATCTCTCCCCGGGCGTACCGCCTCTCGAGTATCTCCGTCGAGGTCAATTCCCGCATGGTTTGCGAGCCTTTAGTGCTCTTTCTTGTCACGGCATAGACAATCCAGATGATTGCACCCAGGATTATGATCCACCCGAGCCACATCCAGGCACCCATGCCCCACATGCTTATTCCATGCATTATATACCTCCTTCCATAATAAGGTTTCACGGTGTTGTGGTGAGAAATGTAGCATCAGCCGCGTGAAAAAGCCGTGAAGAGACAGTGAACGGCCTTGTTTTTCAGTTCAGACTCTCTTCACCTTCACTTCATTCCGTTTCTGTATCTTGAAATCAAGGAGAGGAGGATGCATTTCTTCGATGGCACGCATCCGCCCTCTGATGGTCGAATAAAAAGATAAAAGGGGGTATTTCAAATGAAGCGCAATCCACCGAATGACGTCGTTGATCCTGTTTGCGGAATGACTGTGAACCCGACCACTGCAGCTGACGAATACATCCATGAAGGCAAAACTTATTACTTCTGTGCACCTGTCTGCAGAGAGCGGTTCGAGGCTGATCCGGAGCAGTATCTCTCAGACTGGAAGGACTGATTCTCGGGCATCGATCAGTATCAGTGTCCCATGCCCTTGTAATGGAGTTTGCCTCTGCGCAGTTCCCATTCCTTGAGGATGCTCCAGACAATAGGGATCACGATGAGGATCAGTATGAGACTTGTAAGGATCCCGCCGACCAGGGGGGTTGCCAGGGGTTTCATCACGTCACTGCCCGTGCCCGTACTCCACATGATGGGGAGCAGGCCGATAAGGCTGGTCGCCACGGTCATTAACAGGGGCCTTACACGCAGCACGCTCCCCTTTGTCGCCGCTTCTCGAATCATTTCCCTGGTTACATCATTATTCAGGATGAAGGAGTCGAGCGCCTCATTCAGGTAGACCAGCATGACTACTCCTGTTTCCACGGCGACTCCGAAGAGGGCTATGTATCCCACCCAGACGGCCACACTGTAATTATAGCCGAGGGCACTCTGCAGCAGTACTCCTCCCACCAGGGCAAACGGTACTGACAGTATCACCAGCAGGGATTCACTGATACTGTGGAAGGTGAAGTAGAGCAGCAGGAAGATAATCAGGATTACGGCCGGCATCAGGGTCATCAACCGCTTGCGCGCCCTGACCTGGTTCTCGTATTGCCCCGACCAGTTCACGTAGTAGCCCTCCGGGAGTTCAAACTGTTCATCCAGGGCCGCTTTCGCCTCATCCACGAATGATCCCATATCCCGTTCCCGCACGTTGAGCATGACCAGGGAGCGGAGCATCCCGTTCTCGCTGTTGATCATCGGCGGTCCGGGATTGATTTCTATATCCGCCACCTGTTCCAGGGGAACCTGGGTACCGGTCACGGTTGGTATAAGCACGCGCTTCAGGATTTCTGGATCACTGCGGTAGTCGGACATGTAGCGCACCCGTACCGGGAACCGTTCGCGTCCCTCCACAGTCGTGGTCAGGTTCATTCCCCCGATTGCCGTCTCGATGACCATCTGTACATCTTCCACGTTCACGCCATAACGGGCTGCTCCCTCCCGGTCGATCTTGATGTCCAGATATTTCCCTCCGACTACCCGCTCCGAATAGACGTCGGCTGCTCCCGGTATTTCCCGGAGAATCTCTTCCGCCTGAAGGGCCAGCTCGGCCAGTGTATTGAGATCGGGACCGAAGATCTTCACCCCCAGATCTGTTCGAACCCCTGTCGCCAGCATCTGGATGCGGTTGATGATAGGCTGGGTCCATCCGTTCGTAAGCCCCGGTATCTGTATCATCGAATCAAGCTCGCCGATCAGGCCTGCTTTGGTTAAGCCTTTCCGCCATTCGCTGCGCGGTTTAAGGATAATTATCGATTCGATCATGCTCACTGGTGCCGGATCGGTGGCGGTCTCCGCCCGACCCACTTTGCCCAGAACATATTCGACTTCCGGGACCGATTTGATCAGGGCATCGGTCACCTGGAGCAGCCGTTTTGCTTCTGTGACGGTCACGTTGGGCAGGGTCACCGGCATGTAGAGCAGACTGCCTTCGTCCAGCGACGGCATGAACTCTCTGCCCCTGGACATCGCCAGCGGAATGGTCGCGATGAGGATCAGGAGAGTGGCCATCAGGGTAATCCACCGGAACCTGAAAACGACATGCTGAATCCGCCTATAGATACCGATGAAGAACCGCATGAGCGGGTTCAGAGCCTCCGGCCTCAAGCGTCCTCTTATGAAGAATGTCATCAGTACAGGTACGAGGGTTATGGCGATGATCGCCGCCCCGGTCATGGTGAATGTCTTGGTGAAGGCCAGCGGCCGGAAGAGTCTTCCCTCCTGACCTGTGAGGAGAAAAACCGGAACAAACGAAAGAATGATGATTATCAGGCTGAAGAAGATTGGCCGTCCCACCTGTTTGGCCGCGAAGAGTATTGCTTTTACGGGGTCCCGCTGCGCTTCTTCACCCCCTTCTGAGATGTGGCGATAGGCGTTCTCCACCATCACGACGGAAGCATCCACGATCACTCCGATCGCGATTGCCACGCCTCCGAGCGACATGATGTTCGAAGTGATCCCGATGTATTTCATCAGGATGAAGCTGATCAGAACAGCGATGGGAAGACTTATGATGATCACCAGGGCACTGCGGAAGTGGAGAAGGAATATGAGGACGATGAACGCGACGATAATTGCCTCTTCCAGGAGGGTCAGGCGGAGGTTTTCTACAGCCGATTCGATCAGATCCGAGCGGTCGTAGGCTATTGTGATCGTTACACCTTCCGGAAGACCTTTCTCCAGTTCCTCCATCTTGACCTTGACCCGGTCTATGACTTCCTTGGCGTTCTCGCCGTAACGCATGACGACGATCCCGCCGACAACTTCGCCCTCTCCGTTCTGATCCAGCATCCCCCGGCGTATATCGCCGCCGAGCTGGACGGTACCGATGTTTCTTACATAGACCGGGATTCCGTCCGCTGTCGCCCCTATGACGATATCCTCGACGTCCTTGACCGATTTGATATATCCGAGTCCCCGGACCACGTACTCAATATCGGTCATCTCGATAAGCCGTCCACCGACGTCATTGTTGCTTTTACGCACGGACATGACCACGTGTCGGAGCGGAATGTTATAGGAGAGAAGTTTTGTGGGATCGACGTCGATCTGGTACTGACGCACGAATCCACCGATAGAGGCAACCTCACTGACACCGTCTACTGCTGTCAGCTGGTATCGTATATACCAGTCCTGGATTGCACGCAGTGCACCCAGGTCGTGCCTTTCACTGTTGAGTGTATACCAGAAGACATGCCCTACACCCGTACCATCAGGCCCGAGGATCGAGGTTACACCCTCGGGCATCAGGGACTGGGCATAGTTGAGTTTTTCGAGCACCCTGCTGCGAGCCCAGTAGACGTCCACATCATCCTCGAAGATCACATAGATGATGCTCGTACCGAACATGCTGGTCGCTCGGATGGTCTTGACCCTCGGTAGACCCTGCAGGGCTGTGGAGAGAGGGTAGGTGATCTGGTCTTCGATGACCTGGGGACCGCGTCCCATCCAGTCGGTCGAAACTATCACCTGGTTGTCGCTCAGGTCAGGGATGGCGTCGAGTGGAGTGTTCTGCATTGCCCAGACACCCCACCCGATACCCAACGCGAATATCATCAGTACGATCAGACGGTTCCTGATGCTGGCTTCGATAATTTTCTCGATCATTATCGGATCTCTTCCTGTTTATTATTACCGCTTCCGGGTTGGTAATACCTACATTCCACCGCCGTTATCGTGCTGCATGCCCGCCATGGTGCCACCGGCCATCGCCTTCAATTGACTTTCGGAATCGAGCAGGAAACCGCCTGAAGATGCCACGTGTGCGCCTTCATTCAGTCCCTCCAGGATCTGGTAGAAATCACCGATCCGCAGGCCGAGTAAGACATTACGCGGGCTGAATCTGTTCGGTTTGATTTCCTCCCAAACGACCTGGCGGTATCCGGTGTTTACGACTGCCGAAACAGGCACCACAAGCGTGGTATTCACCGGTGCGTGAACGACGGCCCTGCCGAACATCTGGGGCCTCAGGGAGCCGTCAGGGTTCGGGAAACGGGCGCGGATCTCCACGCTCCTGGTTCTGGGCTGTACGACGGGATCGATAAATGTGATGTTTCCCCTGAATATTCTGCCGGGGTGAGCTTCGGTCGTAACGAGGATCTCCTGGCCCATCTCCAGGAATGGGAGCTCATACTCGTAGACATCTGCATACATCCAGAGGCTGGATAGATCTGCGATATCGTAGAGTGTCTGACCCTGCTTAACGTACTGGCCTTCCTGTACCATCTTCTTGAGCACCGTCCCCGATGCCGGAGCGTAGATGGTAGTCGTGGTCCTTGCTTTGCGGGTCTGTTCCAGTTCTGCGATTTGCGCTTCGGTTATGCCCCAGAGCAGCAGACGTTCCCTGGCACCGGTACGAAGGCGTTCCTGGGCCTTCCGAAACACCTCACTCCAGGCCTGCAGACCGTCCGGGTCAGGGAGCGTGCTCAGGTATTCCTCCTGCGTCTGGATCAGAGCCGGGCTGTAGATTTCGAGAAGCGGCTGGCCCCGGTGGACCAGGTCTCCGGTAAAATCGACGTGCAGTTTTTCGACACGACCGCCGATCCAGGCGGCAACATGAGCCAGGCGCTGTTCGTCCACGTCGAATCGACCGACGGCGGTAATCTCCTTCTCCAGTGTGCGGATCTCTGCCATGGAAGTAGCCACGTTCGCCAGCACGCGCTGTGCGGGAGAGATGGTTACATCGACGAGGCCTGCGACTGCCGCTTCGCTCATCTCCATCTCCCCGGACGCTGACTGCCGGCGAGGAACCAGGCTCATACCGCAGATCGGACAATCACCGGGCTTATCGCTGACGACAGAGGGATGCATTGGACAGGTGTAAACCAGCTCACCCGATTCAACACCGGTTACCTGCCCACCTTCACGCGTGTACCCGGCATGCTCTTCCTCGGACATACCCATATCGGCCGCGGTTGTGGCAGGTCCGGCGGTTGTTTCCCTCTGCTTCGGGACCAGGCTCATGCCGCAGATCGGGCAGTCACCCGGTTTGTCGCTTATGATGGACGGGTGCATCGGACCGACATAGTAGATATCTGCCTGTTCCTGGTTGCCGCCGCCACCCGGTCCGATTATCGTGATTGCCGCAAAACTGCCTGCTGCAACCAGAACGACTGCGGCAGCTATCATGATCAAACGTTTTTTATTACGCATTTTTCTACCCCGTTCAGTCATTGTTATCTCCCCAGTTCTTCGAGGGATGTACCTGTAACTGCTTCAAGATCGGCCAGTTGCCGATGGTATTCCGTGGTTACTCGTACTGCCTCAAGCTGGTAATTGAAAAGAGTCGTCTGGGCAGCGATCAGGGTCAGGAAGTCCACTTGCTCCACACGGTATCCCGACAGGGCGCTGGTCAGAACTCCTTCGGCCTGCGGAATGATCTGTTCGGCATACAGTTCCATGATGCGCCTGGAACGTCGCAGTTCGCTGGCCAGTTTCTCTATCGCCGATTCTACCTGAAGCTGGACATTCCGGAGCCGGTAGTTCGCCTCTGCCAGTCGCGACCTGGCCTCTTCAACAGCCATATCCTGCTTCCTGCCGGCATAGATGGGTATCTGCACTCCAACCATCCCGGTAATCAAGTCCCTGCGGCCGCCATCTCTCTGGGCGTAAGCGGTTGATATGCTCCAGCTGGGACGGCGCAGTCTTATTGCCAGTTCGATTGCCGTCCCCCGCTGATCAACCATAGCCCTCGATCGGGCAATCGATGGATTTCTTTTACCTGCGACTTCAGCCAGTTCATCAACTGCCGGCAGGTCAGGCATCCGGCCGGGCAGGACAAGATCAGCTATGGGAGTGCCGGCGGGCCTGTCCCGTAGTGCATTTATTCTGCTTACCAGACCCACTCGCTTCTCTTCCAGGATTATCAGGCGTTCCGTTAACCTGGAATGTTCCAGCTGGGCCTTCAGAACATCCTGCTGAATTCCGCGTCCGGTCATATACCTGGTTTCTGCATTCTTCACGAACTGCTGAAGGAGAGCCTGGTTCTCAGTTGCGATTGATACCGATTCGTCCAGGAAGTAGAGGTCGAGGAAGGCTCTTTTTGCGGTCTGTGCAAGCTGTTCGCGAGTGACGGTCAATTGGCTTTCAGCGATCTCTACGCCTGCCTCAGCTACGGCCGTACGGGCACCGAGCACACCAGGAGCCGGAAATCCCTGTGTAGCTGTAAGCTGTTTCATCGTCATCGGTTCCTGATTGAACCTGAAAGTAGTCACCGGAATATTCATCAGGCTGAAACCTACCATTGGATCCGGGAGTGCGCCTGCCTGTGGGACCCTGAGAAGACCTGCATTGATTGCGGCCTGATCGGCAGCCAGAGCCGGATTCCGATCCAGGACCTGTTGAACGAAATCATCCATAGTGAGAACTGAAGGATCCTCCCCTGTCTGTGCGATGCTCTGACCTGCTGTTCCCAGAAAGAGGAGACAGGCGGCCAGAATTCTCATGCTTTCTTTTATCATTCTGATTTCACTTTCCGTTTTTGTATTCAGTACAACCTTCAGGAAGCCTGACTGATTCCATATTTACGCATCCGGTAGATCATAGTATTACGGGTAATGCCGAGTGCACGGGCAGCTCGGGACTGGTTGCCTTTGTGCAGCTCGAGAGCTTTCATAATCAACTGTCGCTCCACTTCTGCAAGCGAGAGACCGGCATCGAGCAATCTGTCGGCCAGCCAGCCGGGATCGATCGGCAGACTTCCGGTATACGATTCCGAGGGATCCTGGTTGTTTATCCTCTCCCTCAGGAGCCTGTTATCCTCCATCAGATTGTGCAGTTCCATAGCCTTGTGAATGATCCTGGGAAGCTTCTCATTCAATTGGTCAAATGGAACAATCTCGATAGCACCGCGGTTCAATGCCTCGATGGAGACAGCATCATTTGGGGATTCAGATAATACGATTACCGGAACCTCCGGCAGCCGGTTGGTCAGGAATGCCAGCAGGTCCAGTCCTTCAATTCCGGGTACTCGGAGATCGGTTAAGATCGAGGCGATATTATGGTAGTTGAGGATATTCAATGTACCGGCGGTATCCGCAGCCTCCAGAACCTGATATCCAGTTTTCTCCAGGTGATTCCGCAACAGGATTCGTGTTTGAGCATTATCTCCGACCACAAGGATTTTCTGGCTGTGGCTGTTCATTAACCACTCCTCCAAATGCAACACTTCGGTGCGTCAAATAACGCAACTGCAACATAGAAGAGCTTAGATGAAGGAATTATGAAGGTATTCTGAAAGCGAATTTATTGTTGCATATGCCTCAATTCGCGCACTTTGAACCGCCCGATCAGTTTCCGTCCGCCCGGCGCAGGGAGCCGGGCATCGTGTCCAGGCTTTGAAGGTTCTGACAGCTCCGCCGGGAAATGATCCCGGCGGGCCCTTTGAAGGAATACAGGTTCAGTCCTGAACCCTATCTCGGTACTGCTGACCTGATGAATCCGGCCAGGTCCAGCTTCATCTTCATCAGTGAGGGCAGATGTATGTACATCATGTGTCCCGACTCGTAGAAGGCGAAATGGATCCGGTCCTTCAGTAAACCGGTCAGGTCCAGGTGTGAGAATACGTACTGGGCCGTGAAGTAGTCGCAGGCGGCATCGTAGTAACCCTCGGTTATCAATACCTGCAGATACTTGTTCCTGGTCATCGCATCGCGCAGCATCTCGCCGACTACTACCGAGTCGTCGGTGTTCCAGGGACGTACATCCCCCCATATCTCATAGCTCAGGTCGGTCTCGTAGTTGAGTTCGGTCCGGATGTAGTGGTTGAATGCCCCTGCAAAGGTCCCCTCCCAGTCCACCAGTGCCTGGTCGTACTCGTTCACCTCACCGGCGGCATCCGCGTCCCTTCCCGTGTACCGGCTGTCCAGACGGCCGACTGTGAGACCCTGATCCCTCAGCAGTTCCTTCCTGAAGCGCCCGGTATCGATTCGGAGATTGCAGTTACGGATGTAGTCGGGAGAGAGCCCCGTGTACCTGGAGGTTCTGCTGATGATATCATTCTTTTCGCTCTCCGGAAGGTATCCGCCCTTTGTCAGAGCCAGAAGATAGTCATTCATGGCGAATTCCTCGACCTCGGCCAGAACTTCAAGCAGTTCTTTGTTCTGCAGGTCGGGGGGAAGCTGTTTGTGGTACCAGGCGGTCGCCGTGTAGTGGGGGAGTATCAGCGCGTAGCCGACATCGCCGCTCGTATCGACCCCGAGACTGGTCATCGAAACCAGTATGACACCGTTGAAGAACATCAGGTGTTCTTCCTGGAGATAGCTCACCAGTCCCGACGCCCTGGTCGTTCCGTAACTCTCGCCGATCAGGAACTTGGGTGATTCCCAGCGATTGTTCCGCGTGACCCACATCCGTATGAACTCAGCTACCGATTCAATATCTTCCATCGTCCCGTGATAGGCGTGGGGATCTTCTCCCTTGGCCATGCGGCTGTAACCGGTTGCTATCGGATCTATAAAGACGACATCGGCCACATCCAGGATCGAATATTCGTTGTCGACAAGCTTGTAGGGAGGCTGGAGGGCAAAGCCATCAGGGTCTGCAACTACCCGCCTGGGACCGAGCACTCCCATGTGCAGCCAGACCGAGGCCGTACCCGGGCCGCCGTTGAAGGAGAAGAGCAGGGGACGCGTGCTGTAGTCGTCCACGCCGTCCATCATGTATGCCATGTAGAACATGCTGGCCATGTCTTTTCCGTAATCGTCCTTCAGGACATATGTGCCGGCGGTTGCCGTGTAGTCGATCGACCTGCCGTCTATGCGGATGGAGTTGCGGGTTTTTGATGATGTTTCCTCCAGGGTCTCTCCAACCAGTGCTTCCAGCTCGATCTCGCCGGGTTCCTGTGCCTGAACATACCCCTGAGAAATCACAAGCCCCGAGATGACCAGAAATTGGATGAGTTTCCGCTTCATGTTCTCTCTCCTGATTTCAGATGCGGAAATACAATACAGCAGAATGACGGAAGCCCATAACAGAACCAGTATCAGCAGGGACCTGTCCCCCCAAATAATTCCATCCGATCAATAACACCGCATTTTGTGTCTGCAGATCCCTCAGGGGATCATCCAGATAGGGCAGGGTGCACGCGACAGACGATCATCCTGCTGGAGAGAAAGAGATATGTGCCTTCACTGGCGCTCGCGTTCAGGATAGCCAGGACCTTCAGTGTTCCTGTCGATGAAGTGTTCCAGTTCGATGAGGAAGATGAGATTCAGGAGTGATCCCAGTCACTTCATGTCCAGAACGGCAATGTGAAGATAAGGAAATCCCGAACGGGATGTTAGAATGATAGAAGTTGTATGATCTGCTCATTATTGTAAGGTTAGATAACTGGAATTAAATTCGAACTGGATGTGCGATAACCCGAGCGAATCGAGGTTGCTGTGAGAAAAACGGTTCGTACAGGCGGGGGAGTTGCCCTCGTCATTTTCCTCTCTCTACCGATATTCCTTGCCGGGTGTTCACAGGAAGAGCAGGCAGGAGAGGAATACGCTGCACTGGAAGCGGATTTTAACGCTCGTATAAGCGATGTCGAATCGAATGAGGCCTACGCGGAAGTCGTAGAGGAATTCAAACCCCGGTTCGAGACTTTCGCCGCCAGGTACTGGGGTACGGAGGCTGCACTCGATGCCGGACTGTGGCTTCTGGGTAACCTGGGGATGGAGGAGGACAAAGAGGCACGTGAAGCAGCCCTGGTGGCGATGACCGATGAGATCTTCAAGCGTTATTCCAGATCACCTTATATGGAAAAATTTGCTTCGATGCAGGGTTTGTATCCCGAGGATCTCCGGGAAAAGTACTTCGGTGGTCTCCAGGAAAATTCACCTCATGCAGGTGTAAGGGCGGCGGTAATCTGGGCTGCAGCTCGAAATGCTGACATCGATATTATCTACGGCGATGAGGATCTTGACAGGGATGCTCTGGAGGACCTGAAAAAGAAGAACCTGGAGTTGCTGGTCGCCGGGTACGCCGACATTCCGCTGAGGAATTCCACATACGGTGCTGCTGCCGAGGCGATGTTGAACGCCCATAGTATGGAGGATCTGGCGATCGGCAAGCCGGCTCCCGAGATTATCGGGGCCAATGTCGATGGCGAGGAGATGCGGCTGAGTGACTTTCTCGGAAAGGTGGTGGTCCTCGATTTCTGGGGGGACTGGTGACCGCCCTGCCGGGCCATGTACCCACACGAGCGGTCGCTCGTGGAAAGGCTGAAGGACGAACCGTTTACCATCCTCGGCGTCAACAGCGATCCGGAAGAAAGATACAGGGAGGCCATCGAGCGGGAGAACCTCACCTGGCCCTCCTTCTGGGATGGCGGTGACACCAGCGGTCCAATCGCCACCAGATGGGGTGTGCGCGGCTGGCCTACCATCTACATCATCGATCACGAAGGCATAATCCGTGACAAGAACAAGCGCGGAGAGGCGATGGATGAAGTAGTTGACAGGCTCCTGGCAGAGATGAACAAGTAACACAGAACTGAAGTTCTTCAACAAGTTTGACAAAGACATAGAATCACCGAATGAGACGGGCTCCACCTGCCTGGAGTCCGTCTTGTCATTACGGGATCCCTCAAGATTCCATGTTGAACTGATGGCATGACGGAGGATGTAACGTTTCTGGCTGAAAATCGTATCTAACAGACGATGGAATTCCTCTCGATCTTCAGGAGCGAGCATGCGTAACATCCGACACAGCCTGCGCGTAATTCTGCGTAATCCAGGAGTATCCGCTTTAGCCATAGCATCTCTTGTACTGGCTATAACCCTCAACGCGGTCATCTTCAGCCTCGTGGACTGGCTGTGGCTGCGACCTTCACCCTATGAGTCACCGCGTGAGGTGGTGCGGCTGTTTGCCAGCAGCGAGAGGACGCCATTCGGCAGTTTCTCGTGGCCAGATTACGAGGATATCCGTGATGGAATGCAGTCACTGTCCGGACTTGCCGCCGTCCAGCACAGGGGAGCCAGCCTCCGGGGTGAGGTGTACTCGGTCAATCTTCTGGCAGACGTGGTCTCGAGGAACTTCTTTGACGTGCTGGGTGTAAACGCCCAGCCGGGTGACGTGTTCAGCGAGACTGATTCGGATGACCTCAGGAACCAGCCTGCTGTGGTGATAAGTCACAGCCTGTGGCGAAGGCATTTCGGCGGCGATCCCGATATCATCGGCAAAACGATCCGGATGACGGATCGGGACCGGATCGTCATGGGGATAGCTCCGGAATCCTTCTACGGGATGAACCGTATGGTACCCGTAGATGTATGGTTCCCGGTAGAGACCTGGGGTAATCCGAGTGAGCGGGTATCCCGGGAGTTCAGGGACTTCTACCCCGTGGGTCGCTTGAAAACAGGCGTGCAGGTGGGCCAGGTGGAGGCTGAGGCGGAATCGTTGGTCCGTCAACTGGGATTGATGGATTTCTCAACGCAGACAGACCAGGCGGCACTCGTTTTTAATGAGGTCGGGTACCAGAAACAGCAATCATCCACGGTCGGCATTCTCCTCTTCGCGATCGTTGGGGCCGTGCTGCTGATAGCCTGTGCGAACGTATCGGGATTGATGCTGGCCAGATCGATAACCCGCCTGCGGGAAATGGCCATACGACTGGCGGTAGGGGGCAGCAGAGGTCATCTGATCAAGCAGCTGATGACTGAGGGCCTGCTGCTCTCCCTTATCGCAATGGTGATAAGCCTTCTGATGGCCCGGTGGGTACTGGGGATACTGCCATCTCTCCTGCCTTCAGCCCCATTCTACATTGAACTGGGTTTTGCACTTGATATTCGCACGATCAGCTTTGCACTGGTTCTGGCTCTATTCACGGCCGTGCTCACCGGTCTGTTGCCCGCCCTGCATGCCTCCAGACCGAATATGGTTCCACTGCTCAAAGGGAATGTGACTACAACCGATAAGAGAAGCAGCCGTCTGAACAGCCTGAACGTGCTGGTCATCGGACAGCTGGCTCTCTCTTTCATCCTCATCTCCTCGACCGGGCTGCTGCTGCGGAGCTTCATGCAGGTGTACGCCGCCGACCTCGGTTTCAGCAGAAACAACATCCTCGTCGCCGAGATCTATCCGCCCGGAGATCGCGCGGCAGCAGGTGTGTTCAGCGCAAATCTTCTGGAACGGGTCCGGTCCCTTCCAGGTGTGGAGCGCGCCACCATATCGAGGCACGTACCCTTCTTCCCGTCGGGAGGAGGTGCGACGCGAACGGTTTACGTACCCGGTTCCAGCGATAGATGGTACGAGGAGAGCAGGGCGATCAAGTTCAACATTGTGGAGCAGGATTACTTCAATACGATCGACATGCCCATTATTAGGGGAAGAACCTTCACTGATATGGACGATGAGAACAGTGAACCTGTGATCATCGTAAATGAAACCATGGCACAGCGGTATTGGCCCGGCGAGAATCCGATCGGAAAAACTGTACTGCTCAACAGTCCCACCGATCCTGTGGTTCAGGTTGTCGGAATGGTACCCGACAGCAGATACATCAGAATGGAGGAAGATCCGGAGCCCTATTTCTACATCCCCCTCGGCCAGCTTCAGTGGTGGGATTATCTGCTGCTGGTTTATACCGGAGGCGATCTGGCCCCCATCATCAAACCTGTGCGCGATACGATTCGCTCGCTGAACAGCGAGATCGCCATCTTTCCCATGACTACCCTCTATCAGATCATGCGTGACACGACCTACGAGCGGGAACTGGTGATGTGGCTGGTACTCAGTTTTGCCGGTATCGGAGTGCTCCTCTCGGCGGTTGGACTCTTTGGAATCATCTCCTATGCAGTCACCAGACGCACACATGAATTCGGCGTTCGTATGGCTCTGGGTGCTGACAGGAATGACGTCCTCAGACTGGTAGTGCTTCTGGGGGGGCGGCTCGGCCTGACAGGTCTGGCAGTGGGACTGCCGGTTGCCGTTTTAATGGGAATGTTGATGCGGAGCATGCTGTTCGGAGTTCGTCCGCTTGATCCTCCAAGCATGATTGTGGCTTTTATAGTTATAGTGGGAATCTCCCTGCTTGCAACTGTCCTGCCCGGGAGAAAGGCAGCCGGAGTAAACCCGATTATTGCTATAAAGTACGAGTAATCCGGGATCACATGATATAAGCGGCGGTCTTTCAGATCCTCTCGTATATATACTTGTTCTTGACAATACTGTGTACTACACAGTATTGTGTGCCATATGAACAGGCAGAAGAAGACACAAGGTAACCGGAATCGCTCCGACCTGTCAGAGAACCTGACCATGGAGCTTCGCAGGGGTGTGCTGGTTCTCGCTGTGCTGAGCCGGCTCGGGGAGGAACAGTACGGTTATTCTCTGAAACAGCGATTAATCGAGGAGGGACTCGATATCAACGAGGGAACACTGTATCCCCTGCTGCGCCGGCTGGAGTCTCAGGGCCTGTTGAGCAGTGAATGGCAGGTTGTTGACGAAAAACGACCGCGGCGTTACTACCGGATCAGTCCGGATGGGGAAAGGGTTCTGGCTGACCTGGCCGGGGATTGGGAGCAGTTGAAGAAGGTCATATCGAAAATGCTTTCAAAGCCTGAGGAGAATGAAAATGAACTCAAGTGATCTGCTCCAGCGATACGTGCGCGAAACAGGTCGTCATCTACCGCGAAGACAGAGAAAAGATATCCAGTCAGAGCTCTATTCTCTCCTGCAGGACTCTCTCGAGGAGCGAAGTGAATCCGATACGGAACTCGGGGAAGAAGAAAAGGAAGAAGTGATCAGGGCAAAGGAGATGCTCAGGGAATTCGGACCGCCTGCAAAGTTCGCACACCGGTACAATCCACAGCGCTATCTGATCGGTCCGTCCCATTACTCTGATTTCAAGATGGTACTGACCATAGTCCTGTCAGTTGTGACCGGAATCTATCTCTTCGGGATTATGGCAGCAGTGCTCCTCGATTCAGACTCGACGATCTCAATCGCAGGAATCGCGGACACAGCTTTCAGCTATTTCGAGCACCTGCTGATCAATTCAGGTATCGTGATAGTTATTTTCGTCCTCATAGAGCGCTTCAGCGGAGCAATGACCGGAGTCGGGAAGAAGGAAGAGTGGGATCCATCCTCTCTACCAAAGATCGAGGACCCGGACAGTATTACCAGGGGAGGAATGATTGCCGGCATTACCTGGCGCGTGATTGTTGCCATTGTTCTGGTAGTATTCCCGTACTGGATTGGAGTGATAAATTTCAATGCGGAAGGGCCGCATTTCACGGCGATTCTCGCACCGGAATTCGATGCAGTTATCCCATGGATAGCCGGCCTGCTGATTATGGAGGCAGGTCTCTACCTTCGGGTACTGAGATCAGGTCGCTGGACAACCGGTCCCAGATGGACAGAACTCATAATCAATCTCGCATGGATTGTACTGTTCTATCTGATAATAACTGGAGGGCCGATTACCACCATCCCCATTCTCACGATGGGTGTGAAGGTTATATTGACCATCATCCTGATCATTGCGGTATTCGAAGTGGCAGGCCGGATCTACCGGCTGCTCACATCACCACCAGGTACTGTCTGGCAGCCGGAGGGTGAATGTTAATATGGATAGAGTACGTCACCACCAGTTGGTATCTTTGAACGTTACCTGTATTTATGGTTTGGATTCGATGTGATGAAAAATGATAAAATCTCCAGATAAAGTCCGTGAGATAGAAGAGACCTATAACAGATCTCTATACCGTGATATGCATTATGAGGAGGCCCTGCTGCGGTTCGAGGCATTGTGGATCGAAGCCTTATCAATTAACATTCGCATAGGAAAGTACTGGGAAGAGGACGTTAAACCCGATATTGTCCTGGCAAGGATTCTTAATGGACTCCCACCTGAAGCCTGATTTTAAATCTCTCATATCGGTTGTATCAGAAGTTCTTGGAAAAGCAGAACTCCCATTCATGCTGATCGGCGGACAGGCTGTGCTGTTGCACGGTCAACCACGCCTCACTGAGGATATCGATATAACGCTCGGCGTTTCGCCCGAGGAGCTTTCAAGGGTAATTCGTGTATGTAAACAAACAGGTCTGGAAATCCTTCCAGCAGAAGTCGAGGCCTTCGTTCAGGAGACTTTTGTGCTCCCAACCAGGGATGTTGAGTCATCCATTAGAATCGATTTTATTTTTTCAAGTCTACCCTATGAGAAGCAGGCAATCGACAGGGCGGTTGAAGTCACACTGAACGACGTGCCTGTACCATTTGCATCGCCTGAGGATCTCATCCTCCATAAATTGTTCTCCGGTCGCCCAAGAGATATTGAAGACATTCAGGGGGTGGTGCTCGTGAAGGGAGAAGAATTGGATTGGGATTACATAGAGAGGTGGGTAAAGGAATTTATTTCTATTCCTGGTCGAGAAAACCTCCTTCACCTGGCCAGAGAGATAAAAGCCGGTACACCTGAATCCTAGACACTGCCCAACAGCTATTTGTATCATCGATGTCAATGTCATCGACACTTCTTTCAATCCTGCACACTGATTCCAGATCGTGGCCTGACACCCGGCAGGACTGA
>CAZWVF010000017.1:27619-43013 GCA_964637695.1 uncultured Gemmatimonadota bacterium
TCTTTCAATCCTGCACACTGATTCCAGATCGTGGCCTGACACCCGGCAGGACTGATATGCGAAGAAGGCTGATACCCCTGGTCGCTGTTATGGTATTCATCCCGGCAGGACAAGCCCGGGTTGGGGCTCAACAGATGCCATATGTTGTTCAGCGATTTCAGGGTGAGATCATCTTTGACGGTTTCAGCGACGAACCCGGGTGGGAAGCGATCGTTCCGCTGCCGGTACTGACCCAGCAGCCAACCGTAGGGAATCCACCCTCGGAACCGACAGAGATCCGTGTCGCATACGATGACGTTTATTTCTATCTGTCGGGGAGGTTGTACCAGGATCCCGCCACTATTCAGGGTCCTTCCCTCAAGAGGGATGATCTGAACAACTTCAATGATTATTTCGGGATCATACTGGATACTTTCAATGACAATGAGAACGCCGTTGCTTTTTTCACCACTCCGGCTGGTATCCGACTCGATTTCACTGTCTTCAACGATGCCCAACCTGCCACGCCGGAGTCTATTCCTCTGAATCTGAGCTGGGACACATTCTGGGATGTAGAGGTTGTGACCACGAACGAGGGCTGGTTTGTTGAAATGCGTATACCTGTATCCAGCCTTCGATTTACAGATATTGACGGCAGGGTAGAGATGGGGATGATAGTCTGGCGATGGACTGCCCGGAGTCAGGAGACCAGCATCTTCCCCGTATTTGAACCTATATGGGGAGTCTGGAGTCCATTCAAACCTTCCATGGCACAACAAATCGTCTTTGAGGAAATGTTCAGCCGTAAGCCGCTTTACCTGACTCCCTTCATACTGGGTGGAAAGGGGTTTACCAATGAACTGAACGACGATGAAACCGCATATCTGTACACAGCTGACAATCCACGCGAGTTCGGCCTCGACCTCAAATATGGGCTGACCAGCAACCTCACACTCGATTTTACTCTTAATACTGATTTCGCCCAGGTCGAGGCAGATGATCAGCAGGTCAACCTTAGCCGGTTCTCCCTCTTCTTTCCCGAGAAACGCCGATTTTTCCAGGAACGCGCCAGCATATTCAATGTCAGCCTGGGTGGTCCGCAGAGCATCTTCTACAGCCGTCGGATCGGATTGTACGAGGGAGAACAGGTTCCAATTCTGGGTGGTGTGCGGCTTGTGGGTCGGATGGGGAAGTGGGATCTCGGCTTAATCGACATGCAGACAGAAGAGTCGACGAAACTGCCTGGCGAAAATTTCGGTGTGCTTCGAGTGCGGCGCCAGGTATTCAATCCTTACTCAAAGGCTGGAGCGATAGTAACAAGCCGGATCGGAAAAGATGGAAGCTATAACCTGACATATGCACTTGACAGCATTATCCGGGTGTTCGGAGACGACTACGTTGACCTGAACTGGGCTCAATCGTTCGATGACGCGGGACCGGGCCGGTTCACAAATCTGGATATCGCGCGATTCCATATTCTTTGGGATCGCCGGAAACAGGATGGCTTCTTCTACAGTGGCGGCATCGCTCGATCCGGCTCTGTGTTCGATCCCGCCATGGGTTTCATGCTGCTGGAGGATTACCGGGTAATGCGAGGAGCTATCGGTTATGGCTGGGTTCCACAGGATCCCTCTGCCGCACTTTACCGCCATAACCTCTCTTTTTCGAATATGGCGATTCAGGAGAACTCGGACGGGACACTCAGGACCGGTGAAATCGCCGCAACATGGAATGCAACTACACGCCGGTTTGCCATGATCGGCATATCGTTGAAGACCTATAAGGAAAATCTTCTCGAACCCTATAAGCTTTCAGATAAGGTAGAGATCCCAATCGGCAATTATACCTTTTACGGGCTGGAAGCATATCATGTCACCCCCGCGGGGCGGCTTTTCTTTTTGAACACGTTCCTGCAGGCAGGCCGGTACTATGATGGAACGAGAATCTCTCTGTCACTGCTGCCTTCGTGGAGCCTCTCACCTCAGGTAAACCTTCAGGCATTTTACCAGCTGAACAGGATCGTATTTAATAAACGGGATGATGAATTCACGGCGCATATCGGACGGTTGAAGCTTCAGTTGACGTTGAGCACCCGGTATTCTGCAATGGCGTTCGTACAGTACAACAGTGCGGCAGATATTGTGTTCGGGAACATTCGCATGAGATACAACCCACGCGAGGGGAATGACCTGTATATCGTCTACAACCAGGGGATCAACACCGATCGAGGCAGCTATGACCCTCTGCCCCCGGTCACCTCCGACCGGACCCTCATGGTGAAGTACGCATATACGTTCATCTTCTGAGCCGGCAGATTCCAGCGATTGATGAAAAACATCTGGATGCAGATTTACCCGGTCTGTGACGTTCCACTACAATCGGGCCGGAAGGAGTACAACCCGTCCTCTGACCCTCCAGGATCAGCGATAAACCGGCGAGGACCGAACGATATGTATCCTGAATACGATCATGGATATCACTGAACTCTACCGCCAGATGTGCAGGGCCAGGGCATTCGAGTCTGCTGTTGCCGGACTGTGGGAGCGTGGTCTTATCTCTGGCGAACTTCATCTCGGTACCGGCGAGGAGGCGGTGGCGGCAGGTGTCGTGACACACCTGCGTGACGGTGACGGGCTCGCACTCGATCATAGAAGTACTCCTCCGCTCGTTGTCAGGGGTGTTGATCCCGTTCTGCTGATAAGGGAGATGCTTGGTCGAGAAGATGGATTGTGCCGGGGACAGGGCGGACACATGCACCTGTTCTCGCAGGCGCATTGCGCTGCATCTTCGGGTATCGTAGGTGCCTCGGCCCCGATGGGGGCCGGATTCGCACTCTCCGCACGGCTTCTCGGGAATGGCTCAGCAGCGGTTGCCTTTTTCGGGGAGGGTGCAATGAACCAGGGGATGCTTCTTGAGACCCTCAACCTGGCAGTCGCCTGGCGGCTGCCGCTTCTCCTGGTATGCAAAGACAATGGATGGGCGATAACAACAGAATCACAAACGGTAACAGGTGGTGATATCGTAGAACGTGCGCGATCATTCGGCTTCCGGGCTCAGATAGTAGACGGTCTGGATGTTCGTGCAGTATGGCTGGCGGCAGGTTCCGCGGTAGAGCGTGCTCGATCAGGCGATGGCCCTTCCTTCATCCTTGCACAATGCACCCGGCTGGATGGTCACTTAATGGGTGATCCCATGCTCAGGATTGCCAGGAAGCCGATAACCAAAGGAATCGGGCAGCTCTCAAGCATTACCCACGCAGCGATGAAACCGCGTGGAGGTTCAATCTGGGATCGCATTTCAGCAATGACCCACATGACCGGACTGCTCAGGAAAGTGAGCAGGGACAGGCGTGATGGCGACAGGGATCCGCTCGTGCGCACCTTTCAAACTCTGGCAGGGGATGGACTTGAGGATGTGGCCCGTAAGATTGAAGAGGAAGCACGTGCCGAAATAGATGCAGCAGTTCGGACAGCTATGGATGGGGAGGGAGCGTGATGTCCCGGATGACATTTGGGGCAGCGATTGACCGTGCCCTTGATCGTGCGATGACCGGAGATGAGCGCATCATTATTCTTGGAGAGGATGTGCACATGTTGCGTGCCTCTCTCTATGCACGGTTCGGACCGAATCGTGTTCTGCCTGCCCCAATCAGTGAATCCGCTTTTCTGGCAGCGGCGGCGGGTGCCGCAATGAGCGGGCTGCGTCCAGTAGTGGAGGTCATGCTGGTGGATTTTATCGCTGTCGCGATGGATGCCCTCCTCAACCATGCAGCCAAGCTCGAAACATTTTCCGGTGGAAGGTGGCACTGCCCCCTGGTGATCCGATCATCCTGTGGGGGTGGTTACGGGGATGGCGGACAGCATGAGCAGGCTCTATGGGGAATGATAGCCGGTATTCCAGGTCTGAAAGTCGTGGTTCCTTCGACTCCCGGTGACGCCTGTGGTTTGATGTTGTCAGCGATCGATGATCCCGGGCCTGTAGTCTATCTCGAACACAAATTGCTCTCTGAAGGCTGGCTCGAGAGCATGGGGAGTGGAGGGAGGGAACATGTCCAATTCGATGTTCCTTCTGCCGGAGCAGAGGGGGAGGTTGACTTATCGAGCGCACCGGTGCCGATTGGGAAAGCAGTGCTCCGGCGGCAGGGAGATGATTTAACGATTGTGTCTCTCGCCGTTGGAGTTCATAGAGCACTCGAGGCAGCTGATTATCTGGCTGAAAGGGGAATCGAGTGTTCGGTGATTGATCTTCGAAGCGTTTGCCCCCTTGATAAAGAGACCGTGATTGAAGCTGTGGGACGATCGGACAGACTGCTGGTCGTGGATGAAGATTACCGCGAGTTCGGGCTTTCTGGAGAACTTGCAGCCCTTGTTATGGAAGCGGGCCTGCACCCGCGATTTGCCCGTGTTTGCCTCGATGGAACGATTCCGTACGCAAGTCATCTGGAGAAAGCGGCCCTGCCTAATGTTGACAGGATAATCGAAGCAGCTGAAAACTGCTGTGCATAGAGATCAACTGATAGATAGACTTCATTTTTTTTAAACTCTTCGATCGCACCGTGCCCTCCTTCCCCGGAGAAAGCTGCTCAGAAGGATTTGAACTGGAGGCGGCACCCCGGCCCGCGCTTTATACGGATTCGTAGTTCGGCTGTAGGGGACGTTCGTTGGTTGACAAATGTTGTAATATTTAGTACGTATGTTGTGAATATTACGACAGAGGTAACCTGATGTCTGCAGAAGCCCAGGTATTGAAGCGTCTTTTCTCCTCAAAGCTCCGTGTATCGGTGCTTTCACATTTCTTCATGAATCCCGGTGAGAGTATTCATGTTCGCAGTCTTGCGACCCTTCTTGGTGAATCGGCCGGAAATCTTGCCCGGGAACTGAACAATCTGGAAGAAGCCGGTCTCGTACAATCCAGAGCAGTTGGCAACCAGAAGCATTTTTCACTGCGGGAAGACTCACCAATCCATGAAGACATGAGGAATCTATTTCTCAAGACGGTTGGAGCAGGTGGGGAAATCCGTAATCTGCTCAGTCATCTGGATGGTATCGAGCTGGCGTTTCTCTTCGGGTCGTTTGCGAGCGGGGAGGCACATGGATCAAGCGATATCGATGTCATGATCATCGGGGAAATCAATGACAGGGAATTGGCACCCATGATGGCGGAGCTTGAAGGGCGACTTCACCGTGAGATCAACTACATGATCTATTCACGTGGAGAAGCAGAGAGGCGGATAGAACGGGAGGGGGATTTCGTTCACGAAGTCTTCAGGGGGCCCAGGATCATTCTAATTGGTCAATCCGATGACGAACTTCTCTGAGCTGCTGAAGAAAGGTCGGATCAAACAGGGCCGCTTCTCCAGGAAGCAGATCAAGGACCGTCTTGATATCGCCTGTCGAGATCTGGAGGCGGCGCGGAACAATCTCGATACCAACCCCGAATGGGCGTACATTATCGCCTACAATGCCATGCACCAGGCAGGTCGTGCGTATCTATTCAAGAAGGGATTCCGAACCATTGGTGAGGGGCATCACGCAACCGTTGTTCAGTTCATCAAGCTGGATCTTGGGCCGGACTATGTAGAGTTGCTTGCCGTCATGGATAGAATGCGGAGAAACAGGAATCGTGCCACATACGATGAAGCAGGGACCATCTCAAAAAGTGAAGCTCGAACAGCGGTTGTATCTGCGGAAGAGTTTGTAGAAAAGATCAGTGATATTCTCAGGTGAGAGAAGCCCGCTGAGTCGTTGACCAGGTGATGGTACTATCCTTTCGGTTTGATCCAGTTCATGAATGGGGGGTGATCTCGTAATGGAGCGAGTTCAAAGGCGTAGGACAGATACCAGCCGAACGCATTTCCTTCTGACTCAGCCTGCAGGAGAAGGCGCATCGCCTCGTCCAGATCTCCCAGATGGGCAGCGATACTTGCCCGCCAGTAAGTATGTCGACCTTTCCGGTACTGCTGACCAACAACGGAAGCGATCTGTCTGCTGACTTCGAGAGCGGCATCCCGCTCCCCGAGCATGGCCAGCAGATCTCCGTACTGTCCCAGCCAGGCAACCTTATCCGGCCTGTCGTCCGGGTTTTCCTTGAGCAATTCCGTGTAGACAGTACGCGCTTCCTCCAGGTGACCGGCCGTGAGGAGAAGCAGAGCGTAATGGCCTTTGTCACGCTCGATCTCGTCCGGGTGATCGGTCATCCAGTTGAGCGCGGTTGCCAGGAGTTCCTGCGCTTTCTCCGGTGGACCGAACCCGTGGAGGACCTGTGCGGCGGATAGCAGCGTGTGGGTGGGCAGCCATGTCGTGCTCGGAGCGATTTCGAGGCATCGCTCGACCAGACGGTCGAGAGCCTTCAGGTTGCCCTTCGCAGCAAGGATACGGGCCTCCCAGCTGAGCAGGCTGCGGCTCTCCGGCCCGCGCCTTATACGGATTCAGGATCGATCTATAGGAGCGGTCGTGAATACCCAGTTCAGCTACTCTATTAAGCACTTGCCCCTCGTGAGTGCATTCGTCGGTACTACCAGTAGGCAGTGATATACCAGACTGCAGGTAATGTATTGGGAAAAAGGTAGTTAGGGTGTTTGTTTCCTTGTGTATTGTTGAAAAAAGAGTATATTATTTTCAACAAAAGGTGAGCAGGATGAGTAACATCAGCATCGAAAAACAGATACTTAAAATTATCCGGGGACATGGTTCGGGGTGGGTGTTTACTCCCAGAGATCTGGCTACTCTAGGAGATCCTCGTTCAGTGGGTATGATTCTAACCCGGCTTGTGCGGAAAGGAAAGATACGCCGGCTTGCGCGAGGCCTTTATGATTATCCACGTCAACATCCAACATTGGGAAGTCTGGTCCCATCTCCAGATGTTATTGCGAAAGCGATTGCAGGTCGTCATGCCATTCGATTGCAGCCATCGGGTGCCTATGCCGCAAACCTCCTCGGTCTTTCCGATCAGATACCAATGCGTATCGTTTTCCTCACGGATGGACCATCAAGACGTATTCAGGTTGGAAAACAGCAGATTATTCTCAAGCATACGACACCGCAAAACATGATGACAGCTGGTGCAATAAGCGGGCTCGTCATCCAGGCCCTACGCCATATAGGTAAGCAGTACGTAGACGATTCTATGGTCACATTGCTCAACCGGAACCTGAACAAGATGGAGAAGATGCAATTATTGAAGGATCTTCGTCATGCTCCCGCCTGGATTGCTCGGATCATGCGTCAAGTTGCAGAGCCAGCTGAGGCCTGATGCATGGATACGTATCTGTTCATGCCGGAGGGTGAGCAACGCGGGCTTCTGGAGCAAGCCGCAGCCGAATTCGGAATTGCACCTGTGAGTGTCGAGAAGGATTACTGGATGTGCTGGATTCTCCGTGAACTGGCTCAATTGCCGGAATGGAGCAGTCACTTCACGTTCAAGGGCGGCACGTCACTTTCAAAAGCCTGGAAGCTCATACAGCGGTTCTCCGAGGATCTCGATATCGTCATCGATCGGGAGTACCTCGGATTCAGCGGGGAAAAGGCCCCTGAAAAGGCACCGAGCCGCAAGCAACAGGAGAAACGTCTCAAAGCATTGAAGGCAGTGTGTCAGGAAAGGATTAATGAATATCTGTTCCCTGGCCTGAGGGCACAGATTGCCAACAGACTCAGGGATGTGCATCCGTGGTCACTCGCACGAGCTCCCATCGAAGAAGATCCGGATAACCAGACTCTCCTATTCCATTATCCGTCCGTCTACGCAGGTTCAGGTGGTTATGTGCGACCGGTTGTAAAAATCGAACTCGGTGCCCGATCTGATACAGAGCCAAACAGGATGCCTGCCATCCAATCCTATCTCGCAGAGGCTCTCCACGGTTTCTTTCGGGACAGTTCATTCACGATACGCACTGTTACAGCTGAGCGAACCTGCTGGGAAAAGACAATGCTCCTGCATGAAGAGACGTTCCGCCCCCCGGATAAACCGCGTCGAGTCCGGCTAGCCCGCCATTACTACGATCTCTGGTGTCTGATTTTGCATGGTGTTGCCGATCGGGCTCTGGCTGATCAGATACTCTTTGAAAAAGTGCTCGCTCACCGCCGTGTCTTCTTCAAGATCAATTGGATTGATTACTCCACCTTCCGGCCTGGCTCGTTCAGGATTCTTCCCCATACAGAGCAACTGGAAGCATGGAGAGCCGATTATCGATCAATGCGTGAGGAGATGATCTTCGGTGATGCACCTGGATTTGATGAAATCCTTGAGGTCATCAGTGGTTTCGAGAATAGGTGCAACACGTAAAACCTGAGTAATTCCTCAACGTTTTCCTCCACCGAATTGATAATTAGCACCAACTGAGTCTTTGAGGTGTGCATTGTTGGGACTCACCAATGTCTACCCCTTCGGTCGGATCCACTCCTGGAAGGGGGGGGAAATCCCGTATCGGATCGAAGTCGAGGTTGGCATGTAGATCACGATCAAAGGCATAACCAACTTGAAAGGCTCTGCGCAAGAGGGTCATTGCAAGTTCCTGCTCGCCAAGGGAGGCCGCAATAGCAGCCTGATCATAGTAAACGGATCCCTGGGAGTGTGCAGGTACTTGAAGGGCCCCCAGTTCAGCTGAAGATACTGTTCACCTGCCTGTAGCAGAAACCGATAGGCATCAAGAGAAGGAGGCGGATCTCCCCCTGCATACCAGGCCAACAGCTCGGTATCCAGAGCGGCTGCGATCCGGGCTGCAACTCTGTCGCTGAGCGATTCGATTGTTCGGGAAATCTCTGCGCGGGAGCTGATTATCGGATCTGGAGGTGCAATGAGATCGGTGTTCTCCAGAACAGTGATATCCGTTTGGATCCGTATTTTATCGACCCCATCAAGATAGACCGCTCCAGTAATCACCGTTCCGGAATCTGACGTGAGTACGAAAGCACCGGCTGCGACCACCAGAAATGCAATCGCGATACCGATCCATCGGGGTGAGAGAAAGAGGCCTTTTCTTTTAGGCTGTAGTCTATCCAACGTCCCGGTGATGCTGACTGTGGAGGTCTCCAGCTGCCTACGGATGCCCTGCAGGTCGTTGATGACCTCACCACAATTCTGATATCGATGGCCTTGCGCACCGAGACGATCCCGCTCTCGACCATGTCACGGATCGTCTTGCCCTCGACGTACTCCATGCAGATGAGCCGCGTGTCATCGTCCTCGATGAACTCGTGGACGGTGGTGATATTGGGATGGTTCAGGCTGGAAGCAGACTGGGCTTCCCTGATAAAGCGTTCCCGGGCTTCCTCATCTTCCGTGAGATGACTGGAGAGCGTCTTGAGAGCCACCAGGCGGTGCAGAGTCGTGTCCTCTGCCTTGTAGACGGCCCCCATGCCGCCTTCACCGATCTTGTCGATCACATGATACTGTCCGCTTTGTATATCGCTCCATCAGTACGGTGATGTATCGAGAGCGCCGAAGCGTCCGGCAGGCTCCCGGGATTGGCGGAACGTTTCTGACATTGTTTTCAGAGAAGTGTAAGTAGGAATCGCAATGAACCCGGGTTACTAGAATGAGTATGGAAACATGTGAGATATCCTTTCTTAAGGAGCTGCTGACTCATGAAATGCCCGAAAACCACAGCCAGGTTCACATTTCTTCCCTTCATAGCGGTCTTCACGATGACACAATACTCTGTTGCAGTTGCCCAGAGTGACATGATCCTGAACGCGATCGCTGGAAGGCATGATGTAATCCAGATGGATCTGGATATCGCTCTGAAGTATGCCTTGAGCCAGTCATGGAGGGTTGCGCGTATCTGTCTGGATCTGAGTCGGGACGAGTACAACCTGGAAGCCAGCAGAGCAGGACTGAAATCGAATGCCAGTCTCAGTTTCACCCTCCCCGACTTCGATCAATCGATAAAGGAAATCATAAATCCCGATACGGGGAACCCCAAGGTTCTAAGTACAAAGGGCGCCCGGTACATGACCAGCATTGCGATCCGACAGCCTCTGCTTACCGACGGAGTAGTCTCACTGAACGGTGTTTTCAACCGTACACAGGATATGCTCTTCAGCTATTCGCCCGGGATGAAGACCTATAACAGCAAGGTTTATGTTAGATTCGATCAGCCGATCCTGCAGCCCAATGCCATCAAGAATGACATCCGGCGCGCGGAGCTTCGCCTGGAAGAAACGCGGAATGACTTCATTGATGAACGGTTGGATATTTTTGAGGATGTCGCCGAACAGTTCTTTGATCTTTATGAATATGTATGCTTGGACATCCTCGCCAGGGAAGAAGTAGCCCAGCTGGACAGTGTCTTCACAGCCGCCCGGCAGTGCCTTCAGAGCGGGACCCTGTCCGAAAACGACTTGCTGCAGCTGGAAGTGGAACTTGCTGACCGGCGGGACCGTGCCTCGGCCGCCTCAGGGAAGCTTGCCCGGGAGAAATCAGACTTCAAACAGTTGATAGGGCTCACACCCGACGATGAAATTCAGATGGAGACATCTCTTACCTTCACACCGCTGGTGATCGAATTGCCTGTTGCAGTCCGGCGGGCTCTCGAGGAGCGGATAGAGGTCAGAGAATATCAAATCGACAGAGAGCTCAATCAGATGGAGCTGGTGGAAGAACGGGCCGAAGGTTCTGTCAAGGGAGAGGTAAGCCTGGCCCTGGGACTGGAAGGTCGAGGGGATAACATGGACGATCTGTACGGCGCCATGACAGATCCAGACCAGACGAGGGGTGTTGCCATCAGCTTAGCCGTACCTCTCTGGGATTGGGGACGGGTAAGGGCTCGAGCCAATGCCAAACAGTCCGAACTCGATAAGGTGAATCTGGGACTCGAGGAAACGAAGAAAAACATCCAGAGGCAGATCCGGGATACACTGGATCGGGTACAGGAGGCAAAGCAGCGGCTGGATCTGCTTGAACCAAGTGTCGGTATTGCACGGCGTTCCTTTCAACTCTCTCTGGATCAATTCAGAAAAGGGATGCTGGATGCACAGGATGTCATCCTGACTCAGAATCGACTCGCAGGGGCCAGGCGGAGTATCTTGAATGCATATATTGATTACCAGCAGGCTCTTAGTACCCTGATGCGGCGGACCAGTTGGGACTGGTACCGGGATCGGCCTCTGACAGAAACACTGCAGTCATTCGCTGTGGAGAATTGGAACGGCTAGTCCGGACAAGAGAACTACTGCCTGGAAGAGGGGAAGCATAATGCAGATCCTTGTAGTGGAAGACCAGAAGAAGGTGGCCCGGGCCCTGAAAGAAGGCCTGGAGGAAGAACACTATGAAGTGGTCCTCGCTGAGACCGGGGAAGATGGCTTTTACCTCGCTAATTCCCGGACGTTCGATCTCGTCGTGCTCGATCTGATGCTCCCCGGCCGGGATGGAATCGAAATCTTGAAAACACTTCGCAAGCGCGGGCTCCAGACACCCGTGCTGATCCTGACGGCGAAAGATGCCGTCGAGGATCGGATACTGGGGCTGGACAGCGGCGCCGACGACTACCTTGTAAAGCCTTTCGCATTCCCTGAACTGCAGGCGCGCATACGTGCCCTGCTGCGCCGCGGCCGTAACGATCAGGTATTGCGGCTGAAATTCTCCGATCTGGAGATGGACCTTGTCACCCGAAAGGTCACGCGTGCAGGGCAGGTTGTAACATTATCGATACGGGAGCTTGAAATCCTGGAATACCTGCTGCGCCACCAGGGATATGTAGTATCACGTGAAATGCTGGCGAGAGATATCTGGCACGAGACCGACCGTGCCACGCCGCTGAATAACGTGATCGACGTGACTATGATGCGGCTCCGGCGGAAAATCGACGATCCGTTCGACAGAAAACTCATAATTACCGTCCGTGGTGTCGGTTTCATGCTGCAGGAGGTTGAGGAATGAGATTCAAGCTCCGCAGCGTACGCGTCCGGATGACGCTCTGGCATCTCCTTGCCATGGCCACCATCCTTGTCATCTTTGCCGTTGGTGTTCACATCTTTGTTCGGTCCAGCCTCTTCCGGCAGGTTGACCGCCGGCTGGACACGAGCTTTCTGGCTGTCCAGAACGCTCTCCAGGATGAACTGGACGAACTGGATGAGGTTGAGGAACACGGGCAGGTCGATTTCTTCCAGGTGACCAGGGATGGGCAGGTGATCTATGAATCATCCGGATGGGCCCGTTCCGATCTCGATTCGGGGTTGATGGGTACCTCCCCCGATTTATCCTGGACATGGAAATCGCCCGCCGGGCTCTCTTTTCAATTCAAATCGGGTACCGTGCAGGATGAGAACCAGAGCTACCGTGCTGTCGTCGCGCTTGAAGTGACAGCGGTTCTCCACAGTCTACGCAGCCTGGGGAGGACCTTGCTCATCGGCTTCCCCCTGGCACTCCTGCTATCGGTCCTGGGCGGTTATTTCCTGTCGAAGAGGGTACTGGCTCCCGTTGGGAACATGGCTTCAAAGGCCCGGGAAATCTCCGCGTCACGGCTGCATGAACGCTTGCCCGTGGAGAATCCGGACGACGAGTTCGGTCAGCTGGCGTCCGTGTTCAACGACACCCTTGCCCGCCTGCATAATTCCTTTGAGCAGCTGAAACGATTCACTGCAGACGCATCCCACGAACTGAGAACACCCCTGACCGCTATGCGCAGTGTTGCCGAGGTGGGGCTCAAAGAGGCCAGAGATCCCGCTTTCTATCGCGACGTAATCGGAAGCCTGCTGGAAGAAGTAGATCATCTCACGAGGCTCGTCGACAGCCTCCTGGTACTTACGAGATCTGACTCTGCCCGCCTGGACCTTGAAACGGAACGCATGGACCTGTGCGGACTGGCCGGGGAGGTAATCGAATTCCTCCGGGTTCTAGCTGATGAAAAGGAGCAGACAATCTCACTGAATGCCGGCGAACCCGTTATTGTCGTGGGCGACCGTGCACTCCTGCGTCAAGCTCTTGTTAATATCCTTCACAATGCCATCAAGTACATGCACCCCGGAGGCGCAATTCTCATAACTGCGGATCTGCGGCCGAACGGGGAGGCAGTCATGGAAATCCGTGACGAGGGGCCGGGAATCCCCCCCGAGTATCGGGATAAGGTCTTCAATCGTTTCTACAGGGTGGAGCAGGATCGTTCCGGCGACCTGAATGGAGTCGGACTGGGACTTTCAATCGCAAGCTGGGCTGTGGAGGCAAACGGAGGCAGGATCGAAATGGAAAGTGAGGAGGGGGTGGGAAGTACGTTCAGGATTATTCTCCCGTCGGCAGAATCCGCATCGTCAGAAAATGTACCATGAGAAATCTGATGCTGTGTCTGCTGCTCGCCCTTGTCCGGCCTGTCACGGTCCTCAATGCCCAGCAGAGCCAGCCCAACACGATCCGGGCATACCGGGTCTCCGAACCTGTCCGCGTGGACGGCCGGTTTACGGAAGAAGCGTGGGACCTGGCGAGACATATCAGCAATTTCACACAGCGGGAACTCATCGTAAACGAGCCGGTGACGGAGCGAACGGAAGTCGCCGTTATGTACAACGATCGATCGCTTTTCATAGGTTTCTGGGGTTACGACAGCGAGCCGGACAAGCTCATCGCCCGCAAAATGAAACGGGACTTCGACTTTGGTTCCGAGGACAACTTCGAGTTTATCCTCGATACCTACAACGATGACCGAAACGGCTATCTGTTCGTTACCAATCCGAACGGAGCCAAGGCTGATGCACTGGTGATCAACAATGGAAGCGAGGTGAACGAGGACTGGGATGGTGTATGGTATGTGGCCACGCGCGTAACTGGTGAGGGATGGTTCGCCGAGTTCGAGATCCCTTTCTCTACCCTGAGGTTCCGTTCCCTGCCGGATCAGACCTGGGGTGTCAACTTCGAACGCAATATTCGCCGCAAGCGGGAGCAGGTGCTCTGGCAGGGATGGTCGCGGGACTCTGAACTTGAACTGGTGACACGGGCCGGAACACTGATCGGCCTCGAGGATCTGACCAGCATCCGACTTATGGAAGTAAAGCCATACGTGATCGGCGGGCTGGAAGACAGGCGTTTCGAAAGCAGCCGGAGCATTTCGGATATTGGTGGTGATCTGAATTATCTGGTCACGCCGACCGTTAAACTGAACCTGACGGTGAACCCCGATTTCGCGCAGGTGGAGTCGGACAGGGCACAGGTGAATCTGACCAGGTTCTCGCTGTACTATCCGGAGAAACGGGAATTCTTCCTGGAGGGCGCAGACTTCTTCAAATTTAATCTGAGCGAACGTATACGGCCGTTTTACAGCCGGCGCATCGGTCTGGACCGGACTGGAACTCCGACAACGATTCTTGGTGGAATGAGGCTGCTGGGAAAGCTCGGCGATAACACCTTCGGAGCGATGTCATTGCAGACCGCTGATGTCGCCGGGTCACCGACTACCAACTTCACCATCCTTCGCTGGAAACAGGATATTCTGAAGCAGTCAACGATTGGATTCATGAATGCTTCCAGATTCCAGTCGGGCAGGGTGAACACAACGTACGGAGCCGACTTCCGCTACTCGACAACACGCCTGTTCGGGGACAAGAATCTCAGCTTCGGGGCCGCCGCGGCCCAGAGTTACACATCTGACGCGGTCGTCAAGACCGGCATGGCACATCGTCTCTTCATCAGTTATCCCAATGACTCTATCGAGTTCGACGCCTCGTGGGTCCGTGCCGGTGGCGACTTCAATCCAGAGGTTGGGTTCCTGCGTCGGGATGCCTTCCAGATGTTATACGCCGAGCTTCAGTTCAACCCGCGTCCCGGATTCATCCCCTGGATACGTAAAGCCGAGATAAAACCGCTTGATATCAATTACTATATCGATGACGAGACCGGGAAGATGCAGTCTGTCTTCATGGAATTCCGTCCGATAGGTTTCAGCACGAAGAGCGGAGAATTCGTGGAGTTCAACGTAATTCGAAAGGCTGAACAACTCGTTGAGGACTTCGAGATCAGCGATGAAGTAGTAATATCGACAGGGATATACTGGTTCACACGGGGCGAGATACAGGCCTCCACTTTCTCGGGACGACCGCTCTTCAGCGATTTCACGATCGGCTGGGGTGATTTTTATGATGGTAACCGGACTGAACTGGAAGGAAGTATCGGCTGGCGGATGAGTAAATACATGAGCTTCAGTGCAGGTTACCAGCGGAATATGATCTCACTTCCAGCGGGGAGTTTTGACGTCGACGAGATCGAGGGTCGTGCTGATTATGCCTTCAGCCCCAGATTGTTCGGCTCTGTCTTCGGCCAGTGGAACAGCGAGGACAAGGAGGCGCTGTTCAACTTCAGGATCAACTGGATTCCGAAACCGGGAACAGATTGGTTCTTCGTCGTCAACCAGGGAGCAGAAACGGTGCGATCACGCTGGGATGCAACCGGTACCACCATAGCCACCAAGCTGGTCTGGCGTTTCAACATGTGACCC
>CAZWVF010000018.1:0-42309 GCA_964637695.1 uncultured Gemmatimonadota bacterium
GGGATCCACGAAGCGGAGAGATTTATCACAACCAGCAGATCACCGGCAGTTTTGGGGACACTGGCCATAATGTGTATTTCAGCAGTTTTACTCCTGTCACATTCCAATGCAGCCAGCGCCAGACAGGAACCTGTCCGCGTTGAAAACGGTTTCGAGGGTTCACTGGCTGAACCTCCAACCATCATTGAACAGGTCAGAATAGAAGATCCACCAACCGGTGAGGCTCTTCTGTACGATCCAAAGTACTTCCTGTTTAACACCCAGGGAGATGTTTATATCCCCGACGAGCAGGCATATACAGTCTTTCTATTCGATAGAGACGGCAATCTTAAGCGCCGGATTGGCCGCGAGGGAAACGGTCCCGGAGAATTCCAGTGTCCATCGGAAGTGCACATCAGCTGGGAAGGCGAACTTGTAGTAGTAGATCCGGGAACACAGCGTATCAATTATTTCACCACCGATGGTGAATTCCTGCGCAGTAAGAATATTCAGGTTACGAGGGGTAATCGAAGAGCCAGTATACGTGTTCTCGATGCAGATCGTGAGCGGATCCCGACGAGTGAAGGATACTACATTCACAGGTGGATGTTCGAACCGAGTCCTGCTGTTCGTGATATGGTTCAAAATCGAGCTCTTCCGGGTATCTCGCTGTTTGAGATCATCAATGACGAGGATGAGAGTGTTATGGGATTCGGAGATATTCACCCTTATGAGGATGCCTGGGTCGAAATGATCCTGAATCGACGGAAGAACGCATCGAGGGTGAGAATGCTGAAGGGGGCCGTACAATTCGGGTGATCACCATAGCAGATGCAATCACCATGGATGTTGCTTTCGATCCGTCCGGATACCTGTGGCTGCTGGACAATGAGTACACACTAAGCGCGCGTCGATATGAGGTGCGTGAACCTTAAAGGTCTAATCAGGCCGCAAAGACCTGTATAATAACAAACGCTTATTCTATGCGGTCGGATGGAATATTGGCGAGGGACAACGAAGTTTTTCGGGGGTACAGGATCCGCAGGCCCGTTCATCTTCCCTCTTGCTCCATCAGGACACCATGTGCGGCTGATTGTTGCACCTCAGGACCGTAGCTGCAACCCTGAGGGATTTCCGGACGGGAATCCGAACACACCGCCAGGAAGGGGCGCGGCTGGAAGAAACATGGACATGCCGCTCAAACAAAGGATTCAGCGACCTTCAGGACCAGAGGCGGCGACCGGATGACACCGTGGAGTGATTCGCCGTGTCGCCAACCTACATGTCGCAGAATCATAGTTGCGTGATGAGCACAATCGCGCAAGAACAGGCAAAATACGTAATAAAAACGAGAGTTCCGATTGATTGTTGCGCATAAGAGCGTTATAGTTGCGCATTGATTTCCATCAAGAAGGAGGGATTACAGGTTGCCCAGGCACATCCCTGAAGACGAACTGCGGGACATCGAGGAAGTGGTGGCCGGCAAGGCTGGGAAGGTATCAGCTCGAGAAATCGCTGACGCCCTGTCGATCAGACTGCCTTTGAGAACCCTGCAGTATCGCCTGAAACGCCTCGTGATAGAGGGGCGCCTCCGTAAGGAGGGAGCGGGCCGAGGGACGAGATACAGCATCGGGCCAACCGAACGGCCGCAGAAGGAAGAAGACGAGGCAAGCGAGCAGGCACCGTTCGAGGATATACCGATTCCTCTGTCTGCACGCGGTGCGTGGATAAGGGGATATCTCCGAAGACCTCTGACAGACCGTGACCCGGTCGGCTACAACCGGAGCTTCCTCGACTCATACCGGCCCGGCAGTAGTGCGTATCTATCCGACGAGGAGCGAAATCATCTTGCCGGAATCGGCCGGATACATTCATCCCCGCTGCCGGGAGGCACCTACGCACGACAGCTCCTGAACCGGCTCCTGATAGACCTCTCCTGGAATTCGAGCCGCCTGGAGGGGAACACGTATTCTCTGCTCGATACAAGACGGCTGATCGAATTCGGAGAGGAGGCCGAAGGTAAGGAACGGATTGAGGCTCAGATGATCCTGAACCACAAGGATGCGATTGAATTCCTCATCAGCGGGGCCGAGGGCATCGGATTCAATCGCTATACCATCCTGAACCTGCACGCCATGCTTGCCAATAACCTCCTGTCTGATCCTGAGGCCGTCGGCAGGTTGCGACACATCGCGGTCGCGATAGAGGGGTCGACATTCCATCCCCTGGAAGTCCCGCAGCTCATCGAGGAGTGTTTCGACACGGTATTGCGGTACGCGGCCTTGATCAGCAACCCATTCGAACAAGCGTTCTTCTTCATGGTCCAGCTTCCTTACCTTCAGCCGTTTGATGACGTGAACAAGCGTGTATCCCGGATCGCGGCGAACATCCCGCTCATCAGAGAGAACCTGTCACCCTTGTCGTTCACCGATGTGCCACGGAGCCTCTACACCGATGCCGTCCTTGGAATCTACGAACACAACGAGATCGATCTATTAAAGGACGTCTTCATCTGGGCGTACGAGCGTTCGGCGAAGAAGCATGTGGCGGTCAGGCAGTCACTGGGCGAGCCGGATCCCTTCAAGCTGAAGTACGGAATCCAGATTCGCGAAGTTGTCAGCGAGATCGTACGTGGTGCTCTTGGCCGGAAGTTCGCATACACAAGGATTGCGTCCTTCGCGGAGGAATATCTAGATCCCTCGGACAGGGAGAAGTTTTGCGAAGCGGCAGAGGAAGAGATCCTGGGTTTGCACGAGGGGAACTTCGCGCGTTACAGGGTCACCCCTGTCGAGTTTGAGACCTGGCTGCGTGGGTGGATCAAGGAGGGCGACAGATGGCAGTGACATTTACACAGAGCGGAAGCGTGCTGTCCCCCTGTAAAAAACCCACCTGATCCAAAACACCGCACTCGGTTTCGTGAAAATCATTTTCATGCTGCTGTATGGATAGAATCAAGCGATAAAGATCAAAGGGACACTCCGGCCGGCTGATGGAAATTATCGATATTTGGGGGACAGCCACTATGGATACTTTAATCCCTCCTGTAGAGCGATCATGCGGTAGATGACAGGAACCTTCTCGCCGGTTTCCGGATCTTCCTGGACACCCAGCAGGCGCCCACCCCGGACATGACCGAATATGAGCTGAGGCCATACAGTATCCCCCAGATACTCACCGTCCGAATTCAGCACACGGTAGCGCGGGGCCCATGGTTCAGTCTGCACTTCAAGAGGCGGTTCAACCATGGACAGCCATATCCTGCCGGCGTCATCTATGTCCACTTTACGCCAATATCCCTTGTGCTGCGGAAATGGTGGATCGGCGATCGTTGCTTCGAGACGAGTAATCGTCAAGGCTGAAGGATTAGGTCGGTTACGCGCCTCATAGAGCTCAGTACGTAAAGAATCCAGGAAATTCTTCTTCTCTACTGATGTGATCTCCTCGGGAGGCATATCGATCCGGATTACCCTGGTGAGTGCTCCTGTCAGATCGTAGAACCGAACAACTGGCTCCATCCCGGTTGAAGCGTAGATCCCCTGTTCCGGCTTGAATCCGAGAGTGGGATACCCCACATACTGCATCATCGTCGGTGCGTACGGCGTACCCTGATCATCCCGGGCATAGGATTTCCCAAAGGGGATACGCGGCGTCTCGATGACAGCGACCGTGTCCTTATTTGATGAGAGCACCACCATTCGTGCCTCCACGAACCAGTCATCCTCAACCACGGGAAGGTCGTTGACCTGTATCAGGAGCTGGCCGGCTGGACCCTGGTACAAAGTCGGGATCGCCATGGTGGTCGGAACCCTTTGCACAGTGAGATCGATGAGGTTACCGTCGGTTGTGAAGCGCGTGAGTCGCCAGGAGGCTATATGTGAGTTTACGTAAAGGGTGTCGCTGACGATCTGGAGGTTGCGAGGAAAGTCGAGGTCTCCCGGACCCTCGCCCTCTCTGCCGATCGTATGCAGGAATTGGCCTTCCATATCATAAGCAACGATCTGGTCGGTCCTGGAGTCGTTGACGTAGAAATTACCCGTCGCATCCACGACGGGGGGGTCGGGATTTACTAAATAGGAGTCCGGATGTTCCGGATCAGCAACCAGCCGCAGTTCCTCCTGGTACGCGAACAGTTCTCCATCGTACTTCGGCCCGCCCTTGTTCACTGCGGTGAGGACACCATCGATCTCCTCGACTTGAAAGGAGTGGCGTCCTTCTCGATCGGAGGAACAACTCAGCAGAATGAAAGCCAGCAGTGTCGTAGAATAACGGAGGACGCACTTCATACACATGTTTTATTCCCCTCGCTGGAGTTCATAATGGAATATGAGGACGTATTAGGTGTAGAGGAATATATATATCTGAGCCAAGAGGACCCGTTTCTCGATGTCCATATCGGGTTGAAGCTACCGAATTAACCTACAACAGGCTGGAATCCGCCGAAATTCGAGAAAACCGCCTCTGTAACTTATTCCGACATAGAAAGATACGACGTTCATATCGTCGGCAGGATTCGAACCTGCGGCCATGCCGTTTATGAGTTTTTCGTTACATTCCCTCTGCAGTGTAGTCGATTTCAGAACCGAGCATAGAGTGCGGTATCAGATAGACTACTATTGTTACGACAGAAGCAACCATTGCAGCCACCCGGGCCGGCTTATCCTTCAGAACAGCCCACAGAACCCAACCCCATGCGACGACCATAATCAGGGTCTTGTTATCTGTAAGATCCCATCCAAAGGGCACACCGGTCCAGAAATCACCGAAAGCCAGATACTGTACGATCGGACCGAGAATCATTCCACCGAAGAAGATCAGGCCGAAGGACCATATAGTGAGAAGTCGGAGATTATCTCTTCTGAGCAGCGCCTCCAGTCCCGTACGTGTGCTGAGGAGCATTCCGATAAACATCGCCAGGATATGGGGCAGTAGAATCCATACAGGCACGACACCCTTGAAACGGGTGACGACGGCCCTCCCCTTATTGGACAGAACTGCTGTTTCATCTCCGAGAGTGAGGGTAACTGTATAATCCAGTTTTCCGGCTGGAGGCTGATTAGGCAGGTAGGCGACCAGCCTGTCATTATCGAGATTCATCGGTATCTGCCGCCATGGCTCATCAACCTTGTTCCGTTTCCATTCAACCAGACCGGTGATACCGGTACCAGGCACGGGGATACTCACAGGCATATCAGTATCGCCTTCATGAGTACGGAAGAGTTCGTAGGAAATGGTCTCCCCTGCGAGTTGAATTGAGCCTCTTACCTCATATGTTGGACCGGTCCTCCGCTGGTAAATCGCGGCGGACATCATTATCACGAACGAGAGTATCCAGATTAGAATCGTCTTTGTTGCCACTAATCACCGCTTCCTGTTGCAGCCGGGGTTTCTGCTTCCTCGGTAGATGTGAAGACCAGTTCGTCACCGCGACGGCTCACCCGGACATCCTGCCCCTCCTCGATCCTGCCCTTGATGATATCCTCGCTGAGAGGATCCTCGATCAGTTTCTGGATTGTCCGGCGGAGCGGGCGCGCACCGTAGGCGGGATCGAATCCCTTCTCGGCGATCAGCTCCTTGGCGGGAGCGGTCAGAGTAAGCGTCAGCTTCTTTTCGCTCATCCTTTCTTCCAGCTCACTGAGCATCAGTTCTATGATCTGGTCGATCTCTTTTCTGCCGAGTTTGTGGAATACGACCACCTCGTCGAGTCTGTTCATGAACTCGGGATTGAATACCTTCTTGGTCTCCTCGATTACTTTCTCCTTCAGCTTTTCGTAGCTGACGTTGGAATCGCCAGGCTGGAAACCAAGTCCCCTCCCCTTTTCCAGATCACGCGTACCGATGTTGCTGGTCATGATCAGAATGGTGTTCCGGAAGTTCACCTTCCGGCCCAGTCCGTCGGTGAGGTGACCGTCGTCGAGAACCTGAAGCAGAATATTGAAAACCTCCGGATGGGCCTTCTCGATCTCATCGAGCAGGATTACCGAATATGGCTTGCGGCGGACTTTCTCGGTCAGCTGTCCGCCCTCCTCATATCCGACATAACCGGGAGGCGATCCAATAAGCCGGGAGACGGAGAACTTTTCCATGTACTCGCTCATATCAACCCGGACCAGACTGTCCTCGTCCTCGAAGAGGAATGCAGCCAGTGCCCTGGCGGTTTCGGTCTTGCCTACTCCGGTGGGGCCGAGGAACACGAATGAACCGATCGGACGGTTCGGATCTTTCAGGCCGGCCCGGGTACGCTGTATCGCGCGTGTGACTGCACCGATCGCCTCTACCTGGCCGATCACACGCTTCCCGAGCTCCTCCTCCATGTTGAGGAGCTTCTCCGATTCCGTCCTGGCAAGCCTGAAGAGAGGTATGCCGGTCATTCCCGAAACTACTTCAGAAATATCGTTCTCGTGCACGTATACCTTGGTCTCGGATACGGAAGCTTCCCACTCCCTCTTCGATTCTTCCAGCTCTTCTCGTGTCCTGCGTTCCTGATCGCGCAGTTCTGCGGCTTTTTCGAATTCCTGGTTCTTGACACTCTCTTCCTTCGAAATGCGAACTTCCTTCAGGCGGTCTTCGATCTCCCTTATCTCTGGCGGGAATGTGTACTTCTTCAGGTGCACACGGCTTCCCGTTTCGTCGATCACATCGATCGCCTTGTCGGGCAGGAAGCGGTCAGAGATGTAGCGGTCGGCAAGATGCACGGCTGCTTCGAGTGCCTCGTCGGTAATGATCACCTGGTGGTGTTCCTCGTAGCGGGAACGGAGTCCCTTGAGGATATCGAGTGTCTCTTCGACGGAGGGCGGATCTACCATGACCGTCTGGAAACGACGCTCGAGGGCGCCATCCTTTTCGATGGTCTTCCTGTATTCATCGAGGGTTGTGGCACCGATACACTGCAGTTCGCCACGTGACAGGGCAGGCTTGAACATGTTGCTGGCATCGAGGGTGCCCTCTGCAGATCCGGCACCAACTATCGTGTGAAGCTCATCTATAAACAGAACGATATTCCTGGCGTTTCTGAGCTCGGCCATTACAGTCTTGAGCCGTTCTTCGAACTGACCGCGGAATTTGGTGCCGGCCACAAGCGATCCCATGTCCACACTGATGATCCTCTTGTCCTCCAGGACCTTGGGAACCTCGCGGTTGACGATCTTCTGAGCCAGTCCTTCTACGATGGCGGTTTTGCCGACACCCGGCTCACCGATCAGAGCCGGGTTGTTCTTCTTCCGACGGCTCAGTATCTGTGCGATCCGCTCGATCTCCCGCTCACGCCCGATCGTTGGATCGAGTTCTCCACGCTCAGCGAGCTGTGTAAGGTCACGACCGAAGTGGTCGAGGAAAGGCGTCTTCGACTTGCCGGGTTTCACATCGAGGCGTTCGACACCCTCTTCCCGGCCGACCTTCTGGATCTCATCCTTGATCATCTTGTAGTTGACGCCAAAGGCAGAGAGGATCTGTGAAGCCGACCCATCCTTGTCTTTGACCAGTGCCAGCAACAGATGCTCGGTGCCCACGAATTTGCTCTTCAGAGCACGTGCTTCGTAAGCAGCGATTTCAAGGACCTGCTTGGCACGCGGTGTGAAGGGCACCTGACCGATGGTCATCGATCCCCCCACCGTGGCCGTAGCATCCTCTATGCTCTGTCTGACTTCATCCAGATCGAGACCCAGGTTCTCAAGAACGTTGACTGCAACTCCTTCACCATCACGGATGATTCCCAGAAGAAAATGCTCGGTCCCGATATAATCGTGACCGAGCCTGGCTGATTCTTCCCTGGCGAGTTGCATGACACGTTTGACCCGGTCTGTAAACATGTCATTCATATGACCCTGTACCTCCCGTCACATCGAAAGCAGTGCGAACCAGCTCGGCCCGCACAGTGTCACGCTCGCTTGAATCCAGCACCCTCCCCTCGCGATGATCAAGGTGCGAAGGCTGGGTAAGGATCATCAGACTATCCAATTTACTAATTTCGACGCCTGGAAGCACCTTCATGTTCACTCCAAGCCTTACGGTACTTAATAAATGCATACACTCCCGGAGCGCCAGAACCCTTGCATTCCGGAGCAGACCGAGTGATCGGTGAATCCTGTCCTCAACCTCCATCCTTGCCCCGTGCCGGAGTGTGGAGCGGGCTTGCAGCTCGTGATCGGTTATGAGCGCAACCGTTTTTGTCACTGAATCGGATATATCAGACTCCGATCTGCCAAATGTGAGCCGATTCGATACCAGAAAGAGGTTCCCGTATGCAGCTGATCCCTCACCGTAGGCTCCCCTTACCTGAACGCCATTCCCGGTCACATGGCGCAGAACCGCTTCTGTCTGATTGGTGAGTGCCAGGGCCGGCAGATGCACCAGGATATTTACGCGAAGCCCGGTGCCCACATTGGTGGGTGAAGCAGTCAGATATCCAAATGGTTCTCTGAAGGCAAAAGTCAACTTGCTGCCGAAAATGTCATCTGCAATCCCCAGGGCCTCCCAGCACTGCTCCGGACATAATCCCGCTGAAGCCTGCTGAAATCTGATGTGATCGATATCATTGATCACAAGAGAGAACCGTTCATCCATGTTTACCGCGATCCCGGAGGGTCGTGTTGAATCGATCATTTCCCTGTTGATCAACTGCCTTTCAGACAGCAGCGACCGGCCCTCCCGTGGCAGATCCTCGATGGAGATCGAGATGGCGTCAGTGAGCTGCTCAACGCCGGCAGAGACCGACCAGACCTGTCCCGATACCTCCTTGAGTTCAGGCTCGTCGGCATTTGCAGGGAATGTGTAACCCTGCAGATTGCGGGCGAGAGTCGCTGCGGTAGATATAACAACTTCTTCTTCGTCCCGCCCTGAGGCGTCAAGCCAGGAAGGCTGGCGACTGCTCATCTCCTGAAGGACTTTGTAAGGTCCTTCGGACATGTCATCGATTCTTTCTGTTCTGGATCTGCCTGAGCCTGTCGCGGATCTGTGCAGCCTGTTCGAATTCCTCCATATTGACAGCTTCTTCCAGGGCACTCCTCAAAATCGTCTCATCTTCTTCTTCCTGCGGCCACTCCCCCTCTTGAGGGTAAACCTTGCCAAGATGAGAATCGGATCCGTGCAGTTTCTGCAGCAATATCATCAACTGGTTTTCAAATGAGGTATAGCAGTGCGGGCAGCCGAGCAGCCCGGTCTCCCGGAGATTCCCTGAAGACCATCCGCACGCCGTGCACATCTCCGAATCTGATGGATCTCTTCGATCGATGATACCCTCTCCGGCCAGCTGTTTTATAATTTCCGTGAAACCGGTTTCGAGCTGTACGGGATTCCTCAATACGGGAGTGGGGATGCCGCGTTTTTCAGCACACGCCTGGCAGAGGTAAAGAACATTGTCCTCTCCCCCCTTTTTCCCGGTATGGATAATGGTAGAAACACGCTGCCGGCAGTCATCACACAACATCTTAAATATTCTTTGAGTAGAGCAGACCCTCAGAGAGTTCGAATATCCTGTGCGCGCGTGAGGCCAGCTGCATGTTGTGCGTTACGAGTACCAGGGTCTGCCCCTCTGACCTGTTCAATCCCCAGAGCAGATCGTGCAGGACCTCGCTGGATGATTCGTCGAGATTCCCTGAAGGTTCGTCGGCCAGTACCATACTCGGCCCGTTGGTCAGCGCCCGGGCAACGGCTACCCGCTGCTGCTCGCCACCCGACAGCTTGACCGGCCGGTGGTCGGCCCTTTCTGTGAGATTCACGGCATCGAGCAGTTCGAGCGCCCGCTCCATCGCCTCTTCATGTTCTTTCCCGGCCATCATCGCCGGAAGAGCCACATTCTCCTGCGCAGTGAAATCGGGCAGGAGGTGATGCGACTGGAAAACGTAACCGATCTCCCGGTTGCGCACTTCGGCCAGCGCTTCGTCCCACAGGGTATTCAGGTCGTGACCGGCCAGTACCACCCTCCCCGCGTCTGGTCTGTCGAGAGCGCCGATTATATGCAGCATGGTACTCTTGCCGCTCCCTGAGGCACCGACAATCGCAACTATCTCTCCCTGTTCTATTTCGAGATCTAGGCCTCGCAGAACATGCAGTGGTTCCCCCGCGGTTGGATAACTCTTATGGAGACCTTCAACCCGCAGCAGTATTCCATCGGACCGATTATTCATCTCTGATAGCCTCCACCGGAACCAGCGCAGCCGCCCGGCGAGCGGGATAGAGACTGGCGAGCAGACAGAATAGAAGGCTGATCACTGTGATGAGAGTGAAATCCAGGAACCGCATGTCGATAGGAACCGCATCTATGAAATAGACATCGGGAGGCAGATGGATCAGACGGAAGGTCTTCTGCGCCCAGCAGAAACCATATCCTATCACAAGTCCGATAACCGTACCGACGACACCAACTATCATTCCCTGGCTGACGAACACCCGCTGCACACTCGAACGGGTTGCCCCCATCGCCTTGAGAATCCCGATTTCCTTCTTCTTCTCCAGAACCACCATGATCAGAGTGGATATGATATTGAAGGCCGCCACCATGATGATCAGGCCCAGGACTATGAACATCGCCCACTTCTCGATTGTCATCCACGAGAAGAGGTTCTTGTTCTGATCTATCCAGGTGATCACGTAGTAGGGATAGGGCAGTATCCTTTCCAGTTCTTCCTGAACGGATTGTGCATTCCACATATCATCAATGCGGACTGCCAGCCCGGAGATCCGGTCGCCCATCCCCAGCAGATTCTGTGCGGTCTTCAATCCCAGATAGGCATAGGCGACATCGTACTCGTAGAGACCCGTTTTAAAGACACCGTTGACTTTGAAGTTCCGCTGGCGAACGGTCGGAAAAAGAGAAAAGCCTGTTGGGGACTCCTCTCCCTCAGGAAGAACCGCCACATAACCTTTCTGTCCAACCGACCCCACGCGCTGACTCAGATCCCACCCCAGGACCATACCGTAGAACTCAAGCTCCCTGGAATTCTCGGGACTGATCGGTTCCCGAGAGATGCCGAGATCGAGACTGCCTCCGATAATTGCCCCGGAGATCGTATAGACCTCGTCGGCGGTCGATGGATCTATTCCCCTTATCACAGCCGTGACCCGCTGCCGGCCTCCGATCATCCCGTCACTTTCGATGAAGGGAGTAACACCTATGATCCCGGGAACGGTTCGCAGGGTATCCATGACAGACTGCCACGTACCTCCCTCAATGCCGCGTTTGTGGAAGGTGACAACCTTTATGTGTGCGTCTGTATCGAGGATTTTCTGCCGCACTTCTGTCTCGAGTCCGTTCATCGTAGACAGGACTATGGCAAGGGCGGCCACGCCGATTGCGACACCGAAGACAGAGATATATGTGATGAGAGATATGAAGCGGGTGCGTCTGCGACTGCGCAGATACCTGAGAGCGATGAATGTCTCGTAGCGCACTGTCAGATTCCCTCAGCCACTCCTCAGCTCTGACCCTCTTCGGGACGCAGAGTTGGAAAGAGGATCACGTCACGGATCGAACGCTGATCGGTGAACAGCATGACGACACGATCGATCCCGATACCCAGGCCTCCGGTAGGCGGCATTCCATATTCGAGCGAACGCACAAAATCTTCGTCCATTCTCTGTGCTTCATCATCGCCCAGCTCAAGCAATGCGAGCTGCTGTTCAAATCTTGCCCGCTGGTCATCCGGGTCGTTCAACTCGCTGAAGGCGTTGGCGAATTCCATTCCGGCAATGATCAGTTCAAACCGCTCGGTCAGGCCCGGTATCTCCCTGTGACGCTTGGCAAGCGGGCTCAGTTCCACCGGGTAATCGATTACGAATACCGGCTGGATAATGTTCGGCTCCACGAAGGTACCGAAGGCAGCATCGAGAAGCCCCCCCCTGCCGATCTTCCCTTCAACATCCACCCCCCTGTCCTCCAGTGCATTTCTCAACTCATCTTCCTCCATCCCGCCTGCATCGAGATCGCCGTGTTGTGAAAGAAGATCGAGGAAAGGCACTCTCTGAAATGGCAGTGCCAGATCTATGGTCCGGCCATCGAACTCGAGTTGAGTTCCTCCATCCAGTACGCTTTCGCACCAGTGGGCGAAGATATCCTCGACAAGCTTCATGATATCGTTGTAGTCAGCGTATGCCTGGTAGAGTTCCAGCATCGTGAATTCCGGATTGTGCCAGCGGTCGAGCCCTTCATTCCGGAAGATCCGGCCGATCTCGTAGATCCGATCGAGACCGCCCACTATCAATCTCTTGTGGTAAAGTTCGAGCGCTATCCGCAGGTACATCTCGATATTCAGGGTGTTGTGCACGGTTATGAAGGGTCTGGCGCTGGCCCCTCCATGCAGCTGCTGCAGAACAGGTGTTTCAACCTCCAGAAAGCCGCGACCATTCAGGAATGAACGCACTTCGGTTACCAGGCGCGATCTCGTCCGGAATATCTCCCTGACATGAGGATTGACGAAAAGATCCACGTAGCGCCTGCGGAAACGGGCCTCCCTGTCCGCAAAAGCGTAAAAGGTCTTCTCTTCTCCTGTATCAGGATCGATCGCGGTTTTGGGAGTAGGTATCGGACGGATGGTCTTGGCCAGCAGGTCGAAAGAGGTCACCCGCACCGTCTTTTCACCCGTACGGGTCACCATCAGGGTTCCTTCTACACCCACCCAATCCCCCAGATCGAGCAGTTTAAAAATGCTGAAGGTGTCTTCTCCGATATCATCCTGTTTGAGGTAGATCTGAATTCGGTCCGATTGATCGAGAAGATCGCCAAACGCTGTTTTTCCATGTGTCCTGACGGCAGTCAGCCTGCCTGCCAGCCGGACGGCAGGCATCTCGGCCTCTTCTTTACCATCGGGACACAACTCATCCCACCGGCTCTTGATTTCCGCGATTGAATGGGATGGTTCGAAGCGGTAGGGATACGGCTCTATTCCCAGCTTGCGGAGCGCATCAAGGTGCTCTCTTCTGGCGGCGATATACTGATCGCCGTCAGAGTCAGCCGGTGGAAGTACCGGATCGGTATCTCTTGGAATGTCTTTGTCTGTCACGGGTTCACTTATGGTTCAGGTCATCCTCTTCTCAGGATGCGACAGTATACGGAATTACTCTCTTATTATCTCTGTTATTCCTCCATTTGACACATCAGATCTGGCCACTTTCCAGGTACGATTCCATCTCAGGGTCCACATCAGAATCATGACGGTGCCCCGGTGGGCTGTCACCAGCCGTTCAGAGCAGTCTGTGTATTCCTCAGGTGCAACCCAGTCGAGCAGCTCGTTCCATGCCGCACGATATCTTGAGCGCGCCTGCCAGATCGATTCGGAAACAGGAAAAACCGGAAAAATCTGGTGCGCCATGCTGTGCAGGAACCAGCTGCGTATCGTCCTGTCACGATTCGGAAAGATCCTGGGCTGCACCCCGGCAGGCATGAATTCCCGGAACCGATCTATACAGACTACCGGAAGCTGAAGCAGACCTGACAGGATGTCGGCCGTCTGGCGTGCCCGGCGGAGCGGACTGGTATGCACCGCCGGTAGCGATCTGCCCTGAAAATGGTCTGCCAGTTTCTCAATCTGCTCAATTCCGAACGGTGTAAGCGGGCTCTCCTCAGAATCGAGTACGATCTGATTGTACTCCTCGGCGCTGACATGCATGGTTTTGGGATGTTTGTTGTAATCGGTTTGACCGTGCCTGACCAGCCACACCCTCTCCACATTATGCGATCGATGCTCAGCCCCCATCAGACCACTTAATTCTCCGACTTGACCCAGGTGAGATAGGCTTCGATGAAGCCGTTGAGATCGCCGTCGAGAACGGCTTGAACGTTCGATGTTTCAAAATTTGTTCTGTGATCCTTAACCATCGTATAGGGGTGAAGCACGTAGGAACGGATCTGGCTGCCCCATTCGATCTTTTTCTTCTGCGATGCAAGCTCGGCCTGCTGCTCCCTCCTCTTCTCCAGTTCCAGCTGGAAGAGCCGGGAGCGGAGAATCCTCATCGCCGTTTCCCGGTTCCGGTGCTGAGAGCGTTCGGACTGAGACTGCACAACGATCTTTGTCGGCAGGTGAGTGATGCGTACGGCGCTCGATGTTTTATTCACATGCTGTCCGCCCGCTCCGCTGGCCCGGTATGTATCGATCCTGAGGTCGGCTTCATCGATCTCGATCGTAATGTCATCATCCACGGCCGGAGTCACGAAAACGCTGGCAAAGGATGTATGACGCCTGGCGTTGGCGTCGAATGGGCTGATACGCACCAGCCTGTGAACACCCGATTCAGACTTCAGGTATCCATAGGCATATGCACCTTTAACCTCCAGGGTTACATCCTTGACACCGGCTTCCTCCCCGGGTTGATAGTCAAGCACGACGTGTTTGTAACCCGACCGTTCTATCCAGCGCGAATAGAGCCGGAAGAGCATATCGGCCCAATCCTGCGATTCGGTCCCGCCTGCACCTGGATGGATAGTCAGGATAGCACCCAGTTTATCTTCCGGATCGGAGAGTGTGCTCGCGAATTCGAGGCGCTCCACCTCGCGCTCCATCTTCTCCACTCCCGCCCGGAGTTCCTCGGCAAGGCCCGTATCTTCTTCCTCAGAGAGGAGTTCCTCCATTGCCTCCAGATCATCCAGGTGCTCGCACACAACCTTCCATGGCTCGACCGTGGCTTTCGCTGCTTTCATCCGGTCGATCGTCTTCTGGGCCTGGTCCCGGTCATCCCAGAAACCGGGTTCGGTCATGCGGGCTTCAAGCTTCCTGAGTGTTACTTCATACCGGGCGACTTCAAAGAAACCTCCCGAGTTCGTCAACACGTGCACGGAGGTCTTCGAGTCGGTCTGTGTAGATGGTAGGCATTTTCATCGTTTGTCTGCTATGCGGTCGAACGCAGGCCGCAGTCGGTTATAGGTATCTTCCAGCATCTCGGGCAGAACTCTTGTGTCTCCGAGAACCGGCATGAAATTTGTGTCTCCATCCCACCTGGGTACAACATGTAGATGGATGTGATTGATAATCCCCGCTCCTGCAGCCCTGCCCAGATTGAATCCGATGTTGAAGCCGTGTGCATTCATCTCCTCTTCCAGCACTTCCATGCAGAGGTATGATGCTTTCATCATTTCGGTCACCGTATCCGGAGCCAGGTCCTGAAGCCTTGCCTCATGCGTGTACGGAACAACCATCAGGTGACCGGTGGCGTACGGATAACGGTTCAGTATGACATAAGTATCTGCCAGCCGGGCTACAATGTGCGATTCAGAGTCGGGTGTCTCACTGTCGGACGGTATGGTGCAGAATATGCACTCGTCCGGCTGCGGTTCCGTGAAGTAGGCAATCCTCCACGGCGCCCACAGCCGGTCCGGTCCCGCACCGGCCTGTCTCATGCCCTCCTCCATGGAGGATTCGCACCCCCGCCGGTCCTCTGTCTCGTTTTGACCCATATGATTATTCCTTTTCGGGCGTCCCGGGCGGCGACCAGAAGCCGGGGGTTCCCTCAGCCGCCGCAGCTGCTCCACCGTGGAAGAGCGCGGCGTTGAACAGTATCCGGAATGTGCCGAATGGCTGTCCGCGCCACTGCGGTCTGAACCCAAGTAATATAACATGACCGCTGCCATGATGGACATCGAGCGCTGCTGCTTTGCCCCGAAGGTATTCTTCCCCTTCAAGATAACCTGAAAGGAGGATTGCGCCTGCATCGGGATATCTGGCCAGGGCAAATCCCCTGAATCCTTCGGTCGTAGTGAATATGGGGCTTCGCCCGACAAAGAAATTGGCATCGGCCGGCATTCCGGCCATAACAGGGTGACCCGGATCGGTTTTTACCGAGAGAATGGCACTGGCCATGTACAGTTCATCCCTCTCTATCTCTCCCGTTACATCCTTGACAGGCAGATTCAGCTCTTCAATCGCAAACGAGCTGCTGCTGTTCAGACAGACTAAAGTCCCGCCATTCCTCACAAAGGTGTCGAGTTCCCTGATGCCTCTCTGTTCGATCCCTCCTGCATACCGTGCCGGAATCGATCCTTCCGACATGCCGTTGATAATCGTTCTGCCGGAAATATCGGCGAATATGATCACATCAAATCTTTCCTTCAGCTGCCCCGCCTTTACGTCGGCAGGACGCAGGCTTGTGAATTCGAATCCATAGACCTCAAGCAGCCATCGGGTCCACCCTTCGTCCATGCTGGCATTCCATGGACGGTAGAGTGCGATCCTCGGTTTCGGAATATCGACACCGGTGGATCTGTTGCGCTGTGCCTGGATTGCAAATGATTCGGCCCACCGACGCTGGTCCGATTCGTCAACATCGCTGACCAGATATCTGCCGTCGAGGAACTGCACCTTTCCACCTGATCTCCAGGCCTCATTAATGGCAAGGAATGAATTGTTCTGTGCCGGATCGAGCACCAGGGTACCTCCCGAACCGCGGATCGATCCCGGTGGGGGCACTATCCCTGCCGCAGCAGGGCTTGTGTCGAATCCTACGTCGGGTGGTGTGTCAAAGGAAGCGCCCGTGGCATTAGGAGCATCCCAGGCGACGGCTCCACCTTCAACAAGCTCCATCGCCATTTTCATTTCATCAGTCAGAGGTACGGAGGCCTCTGTTACCCTCACACCCATCTGATATGGAAGCGTCCAGCCCGAGACATCGTAGGGCTGGTCGATCGGACCTTCGGGATAGGGTCTGATCTCAGGGTACTCCTGCACATCGAAAAGCTGGCGGACGAAATTGGCGAATGGTTGATTCATCGGGATCACCCATGTTCCGGATGGGTAGAGTATCCCCTCGAACTCCACCGATGATGTCAACTGGTGCACTTCTATTCCATTGAACGCCAGCCGTCTCAACAGTTCCACCGGCGCTACCGGATCGTGCTGCTTTTGAGGAATAAGGTAAGCGAAGGGCGGTTCCTCACTGTATCTGGCGATTATATCCCGCCCCGCCTGGTATCGGTTGTACAGGATATCGACCTTGTACTTGGCAGCCACATCGAGCACAGACATGGAGGCGGTGTGCATATAAGCCACCGCATCGCCCAGTCTCCACCATCCCCCTTTCCAGGGGCTGGGGTAGAGAGACTCGGGACGCAGATCTCTCTTGTCATCAGGAAAGTCTCCAACCGTGTAGAAATACGGAGTGGCGTACCGGTAGAGTCCCGTCTCGGTAAGAAAGGAAGCGATATTGTGGAAGCTGTTGGCGTGATCCATGAACCCGGGATACCAGTCGTCGAAACCGGTGCCCATGTGAGTCGCTCCCTCCTGCCCTCTCTCCTCCAGTGCCTGCGACATCGCCATTCCCATCAGGTTCACCGTCCGCCACATCAGGGGGTGTACATAGGGGGATATCGGTTCGGCGAATGGAGGGATCCAGATCCGTGTCGGGAAGGGTGCAGTCTGGTGATGGTTGTAGAATATCTGAGGCTCCCATTCCCTCAATACCCTCGTAATCACCCGCGATTCAATCATATTGATCATGTAGCCGTCGCGGTTGTTGTCGTGCCCTATGTACTCCTGGTAAAGACGGGGCATTGAGGAGGTTTCGTAGCGGGTACCAACATTAGACATGTACCATTCTGCGATCATATTCATCCCGTCAGGATTCAGAGTAGGCCACAGAATGAAAATCACATTGTCGAGGATAGTCTGAATCTCGGAATCGGCATCTCCGGTTACCATATCGTAGGCGAGCTGGATTGTATGCTGGTGGTTCGCCACCTCACTGGAATGCATGCCGCCATCAATATGGACAATCGCCTTCCCTTCCCGGGAAAGCCGTCCAGCTTCTTCATCGGTCAGTCCCTCGGGATGCGCCAGACGCAGGGAGATATCCCGGTAGCGATCGACATTCCGCAGGTTTTCGGCTGAGGAAATCAATGCGATCACCATCGGTAAGCCGTTTGTCGTGCGACCAACTTCAACCAGCGTAAGCCGGTCGCTGGCTGCGTCGAGCCGCTGGAAGTAATCGAGCGCCTGGTCGTAGGAGGCCAGCTTGAAATCTGCTCCCGGCTTGAATCCAAGGACAGATTCAGGTGTGGGTACTGGACTCTGGGCGTGAGCACCTGCAGCGAAGATGCCTGCCAGCAGCATGGCGGCAGCCAGTGGTCGAATTTGTATCGCTCTCATTCCGATCCCCGGGTTGAAGTGTGACAACTGACATTCTGACCGAAAGGAAAGTCCCCCTGATGGATAATCCGCACCACCAGGGGGACTGATTCAGTAAAGTCAACAAGTCGACTCAGAAGTATTGATCTTTACCTGCCACCACCCAGAAGCTTGTCCAGAATCTCGCTCCAGCCCTCAATGTTCGCCCAGCCTTCCTTGTGTGCGATTTTGCCTCCCTTGTCAATGATATAGGCGCTGTTGGGCAAACCACCGTAGGCTGTCCGGACCGCATTATCCATCTCATCGATTACAATCGTGGTCGCAAGTTGAAGATCGTCACAGGTACTCCTGGCTAAACGCTTACGCTCCTCATAGGTTTCGGGCTGATCTATCTCATCGAACTGCATCTCGTTCGGATGTGCTTCACGCTGATAGAGGATAATGAATGTAGCTCTGTCCAGATACTTCTCCCTGATCTCTTCAACGGCGGAAGACTTCCGCCGGAAGGGCGGTCAGGTAAAAGAACCGAACTCTATTACCACGGGGCCCTTCGTATATGCAGCGCTGAGTGAGAATTCCTCTCCTTCGAGAGTTTTCAAAGTGAAATCGGGTGCAATCTCTCCCGGTGCCGGAGTCCTTTCCTCGAAACCCTCAAACATCGATCCGCCTCCCCTTCGCTGCTGCTGTTGAGCGAGGCTCAACTGCGGCAGCAACAGCACAGTTAACAACGCAATCGAGACTGCCGTCCCGAAATGCAATCCTGTTTTTTCCATTTTTATCCTCTCCTCACGTAAAACGTCAGCACACATTATTAATACATCTTCGCGCGAGAAGGCTTCAAGGAGGTTCAGCGGAGGGCCGGGAGCGTTCTGAATATCACCGTGCTGAGGGCTGTGGAACCACCAACCAGATCGGTAACTTCCACCAGCAGTTCATAGACGCCCGGCTTCGACCGGCTCATATCTATTTCGAGATATGTGAAGACGTCCCGCTGGATACCGCTTCTTGTGATCTTACTGCTGATCTCCGCTCGCCTCTCGCCCCATCCGACCAGAGAGCGCAATCCCTGGTATAGCCGGGATAGCAGTGCATTGTTATCAGAGGCTTCGGCCACGGCATATTTCACGGTGTACTCGGTAGCTCCAATAGTGTCCTTCGAAAGATTGTAAATCTCGAAATAGACAAAGAGTGATTGATCGGCACCGAGGGTCCTTCCAGGCAGAGGCAGAACTTCAAGACTCCCCTTGATGAATCGGCCCCTTCTGCCCGGTGTGATTTCCGTGATACGGGCGGCCGGCATGATCTCACTCAGCATAAGATGGTTTCCAGAGTAGTCGGGCAGCACGACCGTCTCGTCAGAGGTTGCCTGGCGTCCGGCTTCAGGATCAACCAGGAGTGCTGAGAGGATGTATTCACCCGGCTCCACCTCCAGTTGCGTTGCATGGACGAAGAGAGGATTGCCGCGGATGGTGACCTGAGGTGTAGTGGGCAGATTGCTGACCATGTCTACTGCATCTGCTATCGGTCTCCAGTCGGGACTGAAGAGTTCCATCTGAAGGTCGATGTACGAATAGGCTCCGGTAGGACTGCGGAACATGCCGAAGTCGTCAGGGAGAATCCCGATGGAATATTCGAGCCGGGTTTTCCCGTCCGCTCCACGGAAGGTCACTGCAGATTGAAGCGGATCGAAGGTCTCTATCTTCTCCTCTTCCACGCTGAGCGAGGGCATGTGGACCTCCATTGCATCAGCGACTGTACTGGTGACATCCGTTCTCAGGTAACGGCCGCTCATGACCGGATTGTCGAAAGTGAGATCGAGGCCCCTGTCTGTATAAATCCAGCGTTCGGCTGTTCCTCCCCCATCCACTCTCCCCATTGCATCACCCGGATCGCCACCTCCGAATCTGTCGGGCATGTAAGGCGGAGGTGAAAGACCCAGTTCCAGGTAAAGATTCTTTTTCTTCTCATAGAAATCCCAGTCGTCGTCGATCAGATCCATTGCGTACGGCCTGCCGGGACCGGTGCGGATATCGGGCTCTCCGTATCGAACGAACAGGTTACCGCGTGAGTCCCACGGCCAGCCGCTCTTGCTGAACTCGAGCCTGGCGTATGCGATCCGGATGAAGTGTTCCAGCAGGCGCTCGTTTACGTTGGTTTTCTGATCGGGATCCCGCGTCCGCCAGTAATGCCCCCAGTATGTCTGCCTCCCCTCATCGTCGAGCCGAGAATACTCCCTCTGCTCTGAAGGAGTAAGAACGAGTCCCAGGTTCATGTAGAGGTTCAATTCCTTTTCAGGTGCCACGGTGAAGTAACGCTCGAAGACCTCCATCGCATCCTCGAACCTCCCTGCTTTCCAGTGGGCACCAGCGAGATAGGGATAAATCTCCCACCGGTCCGTATCTTTCGAAAGCGCCATCTCGGCGGCCTCTATGGCAGAGTCCCAGTCACCCAGACCCATTTCGAGTTCCAATAATGCAAACCTTGCATCTACATGATTTGGAGTTACATCTATCTGGTGCTGAAAGGCTTCCTTCGCAGCGTCGAAATCCTCAAACGAATCGCTCAGTACCAGGCCTCTCTGATAGTGTGCATCAAAATGTGAAGGATCTATCGCGATAATCCTGTCCAGCTCTCTCAGTGCTTTCCGCGCCGATGAATTGAGAATGTCTGTCTGAGAAAAACGGATGTGCGCCAGTGCGGCATAGTAGCGGGCTTCGGTATTCTCCGGTTCCATAGCGACTGCCCGCTCCAGGTGCCTGAGGGCCCTGCCAGTCCTGGAGGGCAGTTCGAGCATCACCCGACCCATCGCCACGAGCACATCATAAGAATTCCTGCTGAGGCGCATCGCCTGATCCGCCACGCGATAGGCCTCCTCGGCGTTACCCTTTTCGAGAAGTTCAATGCTGGTTTTTGCCAGAGCAGAAGCGCGCCCGGCAGCTGATTGCTGTGCATTACAGTTTCGCGGTGTGACAGTAACAGAGAATAAACCACCTGCAAGCAGGAGAAAGACAATCCCGTGGGATGCAGTTTTTCCGACATGGATATATTTCATAAGCAGGCTCGATAAAAGGTAACGGAAATCCTCTTCTCTATCAATGTACCTGGAATGCCTGTCGAAGCTCGCCTGACCCGTCTGAATAGTGTAATCTCTATTCGTCGTGTATCTGATATGACGTGGCTGCCATACTTTTTGTCCAGCCAGAAACTATGGGCAGATGCCATGAGTCGATTATTCCTAAGAAACCTGAAAACACAATACGCAGCTTTCAGGGATTACCGGCGGAAACTCCGCAAGAAATACAGGCACCGGAAAACCAAGGAACACTGGCTCCGGTTCCGCATGATGATGTTGATGGGTGGTTTCGGTTTTTTTTATTTCCTGCTCATAGCCGGTGCTCTTCTTATGAAAGGACGCACTGGATTAGCATTCATCTTCTTCTGTCTGGGCATAACGTCACCCTTTTTGGGCAGCCTGCTGTTCGACATGCTGGAGTTCTTTGCCGAGCATTCCTTTGCCCGGATCTTATGGCCGAGTGGTGGTAAAACCGGACCCGCACACAGTGTGGGAGAAAGCCTCGTTTACAATGAACGATACGAGGAAGCCGTCAACTGGTATACAGGTGTCGCTCTGGCAGATCCAGCCGATTGGAAGGCTCAGTGGCGGATTGTTGAAATCCACGAAGAGTTCCTGGACGAGCCTGAACGGCTGTCAGAAGAGCGCAACCGGCTCCTTAAAACTGAAGGTGTGCCGGAGGGTCTCTGGATTCAGACCGCCATGAATCTGGGTGAGGAGTGGGAGAAACTGGGTTACCAGGACAAGGCGATAAATACATACAAAAGTCTTCTGTGGCGAATAGCCGAAGGACCTGATGCTGATGAGGTGCGCCGACGCCTTGCAGAATTGAAAGCGCTGTAAAGTTCTCACCATCTGATTCATCCCCTTTAATTACCTCTCACTGTTGTTACCGTGCACTCCGATGGCTAAATTGGCATCACAATCGTGCCCGGTCTGATCAAGCAAGGAGATAGAAAAATGGCAGAAGTATTGCGTGCGGTCCAGTTCGGTTGCGGGCCGATCGGCTGCAACGTGGTTTCGGTGGCTGCAGGGAGAAACGACATCGAACTGGTAGGGGCGGTCGATATCGATCCCGGAATCGTCGGGAAAGATCTTGCCGGGCTGGCAGGCATTGAAAAGGATCTGGAGATCGTCGTAACCGATGATGCGGAGACACTCTTTTCAAGGTCGAAACCCGATGTTGTATTCCATACAACCGGTTCCAGTTTTAAGGGCGTATTCGGGCAGCTGGAGGAGATCGCCGGAGCAGGCATCAATATCGTCTCCACCTGCGAAGAGCTCTCATACCCGTACGACAGGGAACCGGAGCTGGCTGAACGGATAGACTCAATCACAAAGGAAAACGGAGTTACCGTTCTGGGCACGGGCATCAATCCCGGATTCCTGATGGATACATGGCCCCTTGCCATGACCGCACTATGCCGCGAAGTGAAGGAAATAAGGGCCGTCAGGATTCAGGACGCCTCTCCCCGCAGGCTCCCGTTCCAGAAGAAGATCGGTGCCGGACGCACACCGGAAGAGTTCCAGAACCTTATTGAAGAAGGCACATTGCGGCACGTGGGACTGCCCGAATCGACGGCGATGGTGGCAGCCGGTCTGGGCTGGGATCTGGACGAAATAACGGAAGAAATCGGCCCTGTCATGGCCGAAAAGCGGGTCAGCAGTCAATACCTGACCGTTGAACCCGGCCAGGCCGCAGGAGTCAGGCAGGTCAGCCACGGTATCAGGGATGGCAGGGAGCTGGTTACCCTTGAATTCCAGGCATATATCGGAGCTCCCGATCCTTTTGATGCAGTCTATATCAAGGGCACACCCGATATGGAGGTTGTCATCAAAGGCGGAACGCACGGCGACACAGGCACGGCTGCCATAGTCGTAAACTGTGCCAGGAGAGTGGTTGAGGCCCCGGCGGGTCTGGTAACCATGAAGGATCTGCCGCCGGCGATCTGCGCCGGACATTAGTTGAAGAGCGCCGCCCCGGTCTTCTATAAACACGCTACTCTTATCGGGAGATTCCGAACGCTGAGTGGAGGTACTCGATCATGCGCAGTCATCTGTTACTCCCTTTCGCGGATACGATCTGTCCGGTTCTGACAACCGGGATTCTTGCTCTTTCACTCTGCACCTCAGGTTGCCAGTCGGGAGTGAGTCAGCACCAGGGCAATCAGGTTGACTGGAACCGTTATTACTCGAATGCAGAAACAGTCGATATCATGCGCTCATATGCATTACGGTATCCAGACCTGACAAATCTCTATTCGATCGGGAAAAGTTACATGGGTGTGGACCTGATGGTGATGGAGGTTACCAACTTCAGGAATAAGCCGGCGGATCAGAAACCCGGATTCTATGTCGATGGGAATATCCATTCTGGTGAACTGACAGGTTCCGCAGTAACTCTTTACCTGATGGGATACCTGCTCGACCGGTATGGTGAAGATCCCGAAGTCACCCTTCTGCTCGATACACGGGCATTCTACCTGCGTCCCAAATTCAATCCCGATGGTGCCGATCTGGCCCTGTTGAAGGATGTATCTCTGCGCAGCACCGTCCATCCTGTTGACAACGACGATGACGGGCGGGCGGATGAAGATCCAGCAGAGGATCTGAACGGTGACGGTTTCATCACTCAGATGCGCATTCCCGACCCGGAAGGCACCATGATGATCAACAGGGATGATCCCAGGATCATGGTGCGCAGAGGCAGAGATTTTGCCGAAGGTTCTCTTTACAGGGTAGTCAGTGAAGGCATTGACAACGATAAGGATGGGAGGCTGAACGAAGACGACATCGGCGGACTCGACATGAACCGCAACTTCCCGCGGAACTGGGAGCCTGAATACATACAGCCCGGTGCAGGCCCCTTCCCTCTCTCCGAACCTGAGACATACGCCACGGTAAAGTTCATTGACGAACATCCGAATATAACGGGGATCCTACACAATCACACATCGGGAGGATTTGTTTACCGGCTGCCCTCGGCCTGCGATCCAGCGTTGTTCGATCCGGCTGATATCGAACTGATCATCCTCCTCGGTGAGAGATACATTGAGACGACCGGTCGGCCTGTCCGGCCCAGTTCCACTCACCCAACCCGTCACCGTTACGGAACGCTGATCAGCTGGGCCTATTGGGACAGGGGCATCGTCGGCTGGGTACCCGAATACTGGCCGGGGATATCCGCCGACTACAACAGCGACGGCAGCACTGATGAGCTGGAACGTCTGAGGTTCAACGATGAGGAACTGGGTGGGAAATACTTTGTGGATTGGGAGCCGTACGAACACCCGGAGTTCGGGAGAGTTGAGATCGGAGGCTGGCGTCGGAAATTTGTCTCTCAGAATCCACCTCCAGAGCTGCTCGAAGAGGAGTGTGCATTGCAGATGCCGTGGATCCTCTGGCTGGCCGGGCAATCCCCCCTTCTGGAAATGACCGAGCCGAAAGTGACTCTGCTCGGGGATAACCAGTTCAGGGTGGAGGTTAAAGTCACCAACACCGGATATCTGCCAACCAACCTGACCGAACGCGGCATGGATGCCAGCGTTGTGAATCCCGTAATTGCCACCATTGAGCTGGAGGGCTGTGAACTGGTAGAGGGAAGCCACAGGATCAACCTGGGCCACCTGGCAGGTTCCTATTCTGCCACTGAAGAAGATCGCAGCACTACAATGACTGCAGACTGGATTGTGCGAAAAAATAGTGCCGGGGCGCGGATCCGGATCACTGCCTCTTCTGAAAAGGGAGGAACTGTCAGCACCGAAATAACTCCGTAATAATGTTGTACCGGATCAGTTATCCGGATTCAGGAGAATATCTCCGGGTCCGTTAGGTAGTTCCCATCCGGAGTCCGTTCTTTGGACCGCGAGTCCGGCTGTTGCCGGCGAGCAATCTCCGGATGGGCACTGGCGAAGTTTCCAGTATGGAAACTAGGTGATGTTGGCCCTGGCGGCATATGCAAAGCAATGAAAGTACCGCCGCCAGTTTTCCTCTGTGGAGCCGAACTGGTTCTCACCAAGGAAGTAATCGAGGAGAGCCTCACGCAGGCGGGTAAGTTCGCGCAGACGGCCTGCATGTTTAGGATCGCTCAGCGTCAGATCGAGCAATTCCAGGCCCCGCTCAAGTGCACTCTGTGTGTGATCGGGATGACCCTTGCTGCGCCACCGAAGTGCACGCTCGACCTCGCTGCCAACGTGAGCGAGCTGTTCTACAAGTGGAAAGGACGACCAGCGCCCGGCAGCCAGAGAAGGATGATAGCTATTCAAAGTGATACCAGCTTGTCTATAATCTGAAGGATACGGTCCCGTATCGAGGGATCCTCCACCTCACGCGTCTGATTTCCCTTCATGGGCCTGACGTTTATCAATGAATCAAATTCGATTCTGTCCGGTCCATCTATATCAGGATAAATATTGATGCCCCAGAGGTCGTTCTGCAAGGAACCACCTTCCAGGAGCAGAGCTTCCTCATCAGCATGAAGCTCACCATCCACAACCATGATTTCACGTTTGATGTCCACCACCGCTTTTATCATGTCCCCAAAACCTGTATGAGCCATCTGTTTTAATTCCACAACAGATATGGCTTCTTCGATGATCTTCATAAAGTCAGGACAATGAAAGGATCAGTCCTCCTCCTGCATGCCGCGGCCCACCAGTTCGATCAGTGCAATCTCTGCTGCATCAGATTTACGGAAACCGAGTTTCACAATGCGAGTGTACCCGCCTGTGCGATCCTCGAATGAGGTTGCCACATCGTGAAAGAGGCGGTCGACTACCTCCTTCTTCTGCAGCTTCTTCAGCGCTATCCTGCGGCTGTGCAGATCGCCTTTCTTCGCTCTTGTGATCAGCTTCTCGGCATAGGGCCTGAGTGCTTTCGCTTTGGCCAGAGTCGTTGTAATCCGGTCCTCCATGAACAGCTGCTGTGCCAGTCCGGACAGCAGCGCGTTCCGGTGGGAGGTGGTTCGTCCGAGCTTCCGCCCTTTCATACGGTGCCGCATTTTCTACTCCTGCTCTATCAGTTCGTCAAGGGCGGCGTATGAGGAAATATCCATGCCGAAATGAAGACCCATTTCATGGAGGATATCAGCCAGTTCGGAGAGTGATTTGCGCCCAAAGTTGCGGTACTTGAGCATTTCCGATTCCGACTTCTGCACCAGATCGCCGATAACTTTGATGTTGGACGCATGCAGGCAGTTGGCCGAACGCACGCTCAGTTCCAGCTCGTCCACGGGCATCTTCAACAGCTCGTGGATCCGCAGGCTTTCCTCTTCGATCTCGGGAACAGTCTCTTCTTCCGGTTCCTCTTCGAAAGCCATGAAGATCATGTAATGATCCTTCATGATCTTGGCCGCATGGCTAACCGCCATAACCGGCTCGATGGAGCCGTCGGTCCACACTTCCAGAGTCAGCCGTTCGAAATCGGTCCGACGCCCCACGCGCACATTCTCCACCTCGTAGTTGACCTTAAGGACGGGAGAGAAAACGGCATCGAGGGGGATAAGCCCGATCGGAAGTTCAGGATCCTCCATCTCTTCGCCAGGCACGTATCCGCGACCGTGTCCGATCGTGACATCCATTTTCAGGCTGGCATCCTGGTCGAGAGTTGCCACGTAGTGATCGGGATTGTGGATGGTGAAATCCTTCGAGATCTGTATCTCCTTGGCTGTGAGAACGCCAGGGCCTTCAGCTTCGAGAGTCACTGTTACAGGCTCGTCCTCGTGCAGCTCTACTCTCACGCCTTTCAGGTTGAGGAGAAAATCGGTGTAATCCTCCAGAACACCTGGAATACTCGCAAACTCGTGAAGAGCGCCATCCAGTTTCACATAGATAATCGCTGCGCCCTGGATGCTGGATAGCAGCACTCTGCGCAGAGAATTGCCCAGGGTAACTCCAAATCCGCTCTCCAGAGGCCCGGCTGTGAACTTCCCGTAGGTGCGTGTGTAACTCTTATTGTCCCACTCGATGCCTTCCGGCATTGTCAGGTTCTTCCACTTCATATAGCAGGTACCCTTTTTCGTCCGATAGGTTTGTTTTGACTACCTGGAGTAGAGCTCAACTATGAGCTGCTCGTTAATCTCGATAACCACGTCAGAACGCGTCGGAGCCTGCACCACCTGGCCGGCCATCTTCGCTTTGTCGAGCGAAAGCCAGCCCGGCTCGCCCCGACGACCGAAATGCTTCATCGACTCCTGGATCACGTCCAGAGAGCGCGAACGCTCTTTCACTTCGATTACATCTCCCGCCTTGACCAGATAGGACGGGATATCCACGATCCTGCTGTTCACGATGAGATGCCTGTGCCTGACCAGCTGGCGGGCGGCGATCCGTGATGGGGCGAATCCGAGACGGTAAACAACGTTATCGAGCCTCGATTCGAGAATCGTCAGGAGCACTTCGCCTGTCGTTCCCTTGCTGCGTGCTGCTTTCTTGAAGTAATTGCGGAACTGGGCTTCCTGCACTCCATAGATCCGCCTAACTTTCTGCTTCTCTCTGAGCTGAATTGAATAGTCGCTCGGCTTGCGGCGTCTCATGCTCGGGCCGTGCTGACCCGGAGGATAGTTTCGCCTGTCGATCGAACACTTCTCGCTGAGGCATCGCTCTCCTTTGAGGAAGATCTTCATCCCCTCGCGGCGGCACAGCTTGCAAACAGAACCGGTGTAACGGGCCATTCCTCTCTAATCCCTTCTGAACAATCTATACCCGGCGCCGTTTTGGCGGACGGCAACCGTTATGAGGTATCGGGGTGACGTCTTTGATCGCTGTGATTTCAAGGCCGGCAGCCTGCAGCGACCGGATCGCAGATTCACGTCCGGATCCAGGACCCTTGACCCAGGCCTCGACAGATCTCACGCCTGCGGCCATCGCTTCCTTCGCGACCTTATCGGCAGCCATCTGCGCAGCGAACGGTGTGCTCTTGCGGCTTCCCTTGAAACCAGCGGTTCCCGGAGTCGACCAGCACACCACATCCCCGTTCACACCAGTGATCGTGATATTGGTATTGTTGAAGGTCGCCTTGATGTGGGCGATCCCGTGGGCGTCGGCGGTCTTCTTGACCTTTTTTCTTCCTTTGCCCTTTTTCTTGGCTTGCTTTACCACCAACTACTCCTTATCGCCTTGTGTCCAATTCGCCTCTAATTATCGTCGACCGAACCTACCCTTGGGACCCTTGCGGGTCCGGGCATTGGTACGCGTGCGCTGGCCGCGCACCGGCAAACCTCTGCGATGCCGCAGCCCACGGTAGCTACCGATATCCATCAGCCGTTTGATGTTCATGTTCACTTCCGCTCGAAGCGAACCCTCCACCTTGCGGTTGATCTGGATATCGTCCCTGATCGCGGCAACTTCTTCCGGAGTCAGTTCTTCGACCTTCTTCTCCGGTTCCACTCCTGCGGCCCTGCATATATCCAGAGCCGTACTGCGTCCTATCCCGAAGATGTATGTCAGTGCAATACTGACGTGCTTGGTTCGGGGGATATCGACGCCGGCTATTCTAGCCATATGGTTACTCCCTCAGGTCCATCTGAAATTTTAGCCCTGGCGCTGTTTATGACGGGGATTCTTGCAGATCACCCGAACAACGCCCTTTCTTTTCACTATCTTGCAGTGCTCGCAGATCTTCTTTACCGAGCTCTGAACTTTCATCGTTTTTCTCCCGGCCGCATCCGGCACAGTCTCACTGTCCTACGCAGTGCCTCCTGGTTTTTCTGCGGCTGTTTGCTGAGATCGTCAGACGATCAGCAGCTATTTGTACCGATATGTGATTCTGCCGCGGGTCAGATCGTACGGCGACAGCTCCACCTGAATCCGGTCACCGGGAAGAATCCGTATGTAGTGCATTCTCATTTTCCCCGATATGTGAGCCAGAACTTCGTGACCGTTATCCAGTTCAACTTTGAAAGTTGCATTTGGGAGCGGCTCTACCACTATACCTTCGACAAGTATCGGTTCTTCTTTTGCCAAACTTGCCTCCGAGTTGGAGCGGGGAGATCCAGCTAAGGTAGAGTCAGTACCTGCGGTTCCCCGTCAGTGATCGCAACGCAGTGCTCGAAATGGGCCGAAAGACCGCCATCCCTGGTCACTGCGGTCCATCCATCCTTCAACGTTATTATCTCGTGGGTCCCCTGGTTCACCATCGGTTCGATGGCTAAGACCATTCCTGCCTTCAGCAATGGTCCCTTGCCCGGAGGCCCGTAATTCGGTATCTGGGGCTCCTCATGCATTTGAGTCCCGATCCCGTGACCCACCATCTCTCTGACAACGCTGTAATTCTTCGCTTCAACCCACGTTTGAACAGCGTGGCTGATGTCAAAGAGGCGGTTGCCTTCAACGGCTTTTCTGATACCCCGCATCAGACTCTCTCTGGTTACCTCGAGTAGTTCCGAGGCTCCCTGGAGGTCTTCTCCAGCTATGTATGTCCAGGCTGAATCACCGAAGTAACCGTCCTTCTCGACTCCGATATCCAGACTGACTACATCTCCCTCGTTCAGCGTCTCCCTGCCGGGGATGCCGTGTACGACCTCATTGTTCAGGCTCAGGCAGACACTCGCGGGAAATCCGCGGAAACCCTTGAAAGCCGGGCGTCCACCATTGTCCTGTATGAAGGTTTCGACCTCCCTGTCAATGACATCACCTCTCCTGCCCGGGGTGATCAGCTTTTCCGCTACTTCGTGAGCCTGTGCAACCAGACGGCCGGCTTCTCTCAGCAGGACGATTTCTTCGGCCGAACGGATGTATATCATGCCTCCTGGCCCTGCTCCTGTTTCAGGGTTTCAGTGACACGCCGGGCGACATCCTCCACTGTTCCGCTGCCGTCCACTTTCTTCAGCAGACCCTGCCCCCGATAGTACTCCACAAGCGGAGCGGTCTGCCTGCGATAGACCTGAAGCCGATTCTTTACCGTTTCTTCCCGGTCATCTTCTCTCTGGTACAGCTCTCCGTCACAATACGCACACGATTCGGGCATCGATTCGAGTTCCGCAACATTTATATCACTTCCGCAATCCCTGCACAGATATCTGCCGCTGATCCGGGCTATCAGCTGCTCATCCTCAACATCTAACAGCAAGACTGTATCCAGCTTCAGCTGCCTGTTATTCAGGAACTCTTCGAACACGACCGCCTGCCGGGTTGTCCGAGGAAAACCATCCAGCAGAAAGCCCTCTGCTGCATCGGGCTGACCGATACGATCCGCGATCAGATCGATGATCAGCTGATCGGGCACCAGCTCGCCGCACTCCATGTACTGCTGTGCCTTCTGCCCCAGCTCAGTTTCAAGCGTGACATGTTCACGCAGTATGTCTCCCGTGCTTATATGAGGGACACCGAACTCCTCTTCAATACGTCTGGCCTGAGTACCCTTGCCGGCCCCGGGGGGGCCGAGAAGAATAACCATCAGAGCTTTCGGATCCCGGCTATCCACGACCGACTCTTCCGCGGATCTTGCCCGCCTTGGTGAAACCTTCGTAATGGCGCATCATCAGATGCGACTCCATCTGCTGAAGCGTATCGAGCGCCACACCCACGATAATCAGCAGACCGGTACCTCCGAAGAAGTCCGTCATCGAAACGCTCAGGTTGAAGTACCTGACAAGCGCGTAGGGAAGTACGGCAAGAGACGCCAGTCCGAGTGCACCGGGGAAAGTAACCCTGCCCAGCACACGTTCCACGTACTCTGCTGTCTTCTTGCCCGGCCTGATGCCGGGGATGAATCCGCCATACTTTTTCATATTCTCAGCCAGGTCCACAGGATTGAACACAACCGCTGTATAGAAGAAGGCGAAAAATACGATAAGCGTACCGTAAAAGAACCAGTAGATCGGACTGTCGAAATTGAACCAGCTCTGAACCATCAGGAAGAAATCGTTCTCCGGGAAGAAGGTCAGCGCAGTCTGAGGGATGAACATCAACGCCTGAGCGAAGATTATCGGGATCACTCCTGCGGTGTTGATACGCAAAGGTATATGGGTGGCTTGTCCACCATACACCTTTCTACCTACCACCCTCTTTGCATACTGTACCGGGATCTTTCGCACTCCCTGGGTCAGCAGCACGGCCCCCATCGTTACCAGGTACATCAGTCCGAAGGTGAGAACGAATTCGATCAGCGTCTTGTTCTCTGCGGCAACCTGTCTGATTTCACCTATCAATGCCTGCGGGAAGACCGCGACGATACCGATATAGATGATAAGGCTGATTCCGTTACCGATACCCCTGTCGGTTATCTGCTCACCCAGCCACATGATGAAGATCGTCCCGGTAGTAAAGGAGAGCATTGTGAGCAGCTGGAACCCCAGTCCCGGTGCAGGTACGACTGCCAGGTTGCTTGCGGTCCTCAGGCTCTGCAGCCACACACTCATTCCCCACGACTGTCCCATACAGATCAGTACTGTTCCATACCTCGTGTACCGGTTGATCTTCCTGCGACCCTCCTCCCCCTCTTTCTGCAGTCGCTGGAAGTAGGGCATGGTTGCCCCTAGAAGCTGCAGGATAATCGAGGCGGAGATGTAGGGCATGATCCCGAGCGCGAAGACCGTTGCCCTGCCCAGCGCACCACCGGTAAACATGTCGTAGAGCGCAAAGAGCGTACCGCTCTGCTGGTTCAGATACTCACCCAGTGCAACCGGATCGATCCCGGGCGATGGAACGTGTCCACCAACCCGGTAAATCACGATTATCCCAATCGTGAAGAGCAGCCGCTTCTTCAGTTCCGGTATCTTGAATACGTTCTGGAATCGATCAAACACGCTCACGGCACGTTCCCCGGCTCATCTTTTACCGCTTCTATTTCTGATTCTGATCCTGTTTCAGCCAGATCAGCATCAACTGCTGCATCTTCGACCGGCTCCTCAGCCCGAATCTTTCGTGCCGGCTTCGTTTTCAGTTTCGGTACTTCCAGTGCGATACATTTACCGCCTGCTGCCTCAATCGCCTCTCTGGCAGATGCAGAGAAAGCATCGACTGTTACATTATATATTTTCTGTATCCTACCGTTACCCAATATCTTAACAGGTTTATTCACAGACCGTATCAGCCTTATTTCCTTCAGGATCTCCTTGTCGACCTCCTCACCCTTTATCCTCTCCAGATCACTCAGGTTAACGACCTGGTAGGGCACCTTGAAAATATTGGTAAAGCCCCGTTTCGGAACCCTTCTCTGCAGCGGCATCTGTCCTCCTTCAAACCAGGCTCGATATGAGTACCCTGATCTGGACTTCTGCCCTTTGGTTCCTTTACCGGCGGTCTTCCCCGTCCCCGAACCCGTTCCACGACCGATTCGCTTTCTGGACCGGTGGCTGCCATCTGCCGGTTTTATATCGTAACGTCCCATCTCGATCCCTTTGATCAGTTCAGATGCCTATGCCGGCAGTTCTTCTACCATTACAAGGTGAATCACTCTGTTCACCATGCCGCGGATGACCGGTGTATCTTTGTGTTCCACACTCTGACTTATCTTTCGCAATCCCAGCGCACGCAGAGTTGCCTTCTGCTTCTCCGGCCGGCCGATAGGACTGCGCACCTGTGTTATTCGAAGACGCCCTGTATCGGCAGGAGTCCTGGTGGTTGGTGCGGCCTTCTTTGTTTCAACCTTCTTCGAGACCACCTTTCTCTCAGAAGGGCTCTGCCTGGGCGCTACCTTTCTGGCGGAACTCTTTGCAGCAGTTTTCTTCGTGCTCTTGGAAGCGGTTTTCCCGGCAGTGCTCTTTTTGGCCGCAGTTTTCCCGGCAGTTCTCTTTTTAGCCGTTGTTTTCCTGGCTGATGCCTTTCTGCCCTCCGCCATCTCTATTCAGATTCCTTTTCTTGCGTGCCGGCCTCATCAACATCCGGCTCGTCATCAGGTCTTTCCTCAGATTTCTCCGGTCCTGCTTCCTCTTCAACAGCCGCTGCTTCCTCTTCCACCATTTCTGCTCCGGCCTTCTCTTCCAGTTCAGTTTCAACTGCTGTATCTTCTTCAGCTGTATCGACGGTCACACTCTCTTCGACTGGAGCTTCAGCTTCCATCTCCTGCCCGGCTATCGGCAGATCTTCGGTTACTTCCTCAGCATCAGTTTTAGAGATATCTTTGCCGGCGGCTTCACTCTTCTTCCGGGATTTCTTCCTGCGCTTCTCCACTTTGGTCCGAGCGTCTGATTGTGCACGCTCCTGATCTGCCTCGGCACGCTGAACGGCAGTCTCGGCTTCCTTCAACATCTGTTCCTCTAGTTTCTGCTGGCGCTTGTGATAGGATTTCTCATCAATACCCAGCACATTCCAAACTTCGATTCCGCGGCGCCTGGCAACCTGACCGATAGACTCCAGCTGCTGGAGACCGTTGACCGTGGCCTTCACAACGTTGTGCGGGTTGTTGCTGCGCATCGACTTGGTGAGGATATTCCTCACACCGGCGGATTCGAGTACAGCGCGTACAGGCCCCCCGGCGATAACACCGGTACCGGGTCCGGCAGGCTTCAGAAGTACCTGTCCGGCACCTGCCACGCCTATCTGCTCATGCGGAATCGTACCGTTTATGATCGGCACGCGGAAAAGGTTCTTGCGCGCATTCTCATTGGCCTTACGGATGGCCGAGGCCACTTCATTGGCCTTGCCGATCCCAACACCAACGATCCCGTTGCCATTCCCTACCGCAGCTATCGCACTGAAATGGAAACGACGGCCTCCCTTGACAACCTTTGCTGTCCGGTTGATGTAAATGACCTTCTCCTCAAGGTCGAGCATTTCAGGATTTATCCCGGCCACTATTGCAGCTCCCTCTCAGTTACCTTGCAGACTTTCATTAGAAACGCAGACCGCCCTCTCTTACCCCATCGGCAAGAGCCTGGACGCGGCCGTGATACAGATACCCTCCCCTGTCAAACACCACTTCCTCAACACCAGCCTCTATGGCCGATTTGGCGAGGGTCTTGCCCACCTGCTTTGCAGCTTCAACTGTCTTGCACGAATCTTTGATTCCAAGATTTCTGGAAGAGGCCTGGGCAAGGGTGCGACCAAGGTCATCGTCAATGATCTGTGCATAGATATGCTTATTGCTTCTGAACACTGAAAGCCGGGGACGCCGGGCAGTACCCCTTACTTTCTTTCGGATACGACGACGGCGACGGTCCCTCAGGGCCACGGTGTTCTTCTCAACGAATCCTGCTGGCATGATTCCCCCTCTTAACCTATGCCCGCAGCACCGGCTTTTCCGGCCTTGCGACGTACGTACTCACCGCGGTAACGGATTCCCTTGCCCTTATAAGGCTCCGGAGGCCTGAGCGCCCTGATATTCGCCGCAACCTGACCGGTGAGGTACTTGTTGATGCTGCTGACCGTAATACTGCCGTCCTGCTGTACGACGAATTCAACACCTTCCGGTGCCTTCACCAGGATCGGATGACTGAACCCGAGATTAAGCAGCAGGTTCCCATTCCTGATTTCGGCACGGTACCCGATTCCGACCAGCTCCAGGACCTTCGTGTACCCCTCTGTGACACCGGTTACCATATTGGCGACCATTGTCCTGCTCAGGCCGTGGAGGCTGCGATTGCGGGGAATATCCGATGGACGCTCAACGCGCAGTTCATCACCGTCTCTGATAACCCGAATCGGATCAGGCACAACATCGCTCAGGCTCCCTTTCGGGCCGGACACCGAAACCGCCTGACCTTCGATAGTCACCTCCACTCCACTCGGTATGACTATCGGCTCTTTCCCCACTCGTGACATGGTTTGTAATGCTCCTTCTTCCTACCAGACGGTGCAGAGGACTTCGCCTCCGACTCCCCGCTTGCGTGCCTCCCGGTCACTGAGAACTCCATTAGATGTAGAAAGGATCACTATTCCGAGTCCCCTCTTCACCCTGGGGATCTCATCCGATTTGACGTATTTGCGCAAACCAGGCTTGCTGACCCGTCTGAGCTGATGAAATACGGGTTTTTCGTCCTCCGTGTACTTCAAATAGACCCTCAAGACGCCCTGCTTATCATCCTCAGTAAACCTGTAACCGCGTATGTAATGGTGATCGCGCAGTATCCTGGCGATCTCCAGTTTGAGTTTCGATGCCGGGATATCCACTCTGGGATGTCCAGCTCTTGCCGCATTTCTCACTCGGGTCAGCATATCGGCTATCGGATCGGTCATACTCATTCGAAATCCTGGCTCCTCATACTCTTGGACGCTGAATGTTTTTTATCAGATTTCCAGATCAGAAACAGATGGTTTTGTGGCTGTTTGCGTTCCAGCCCCGGCTGGATACACGATCCATGGAACAGATTCCGGATGGAAATCACCAGGAAGCTTTCTTTACCCCGGGGATTTTTCCCTCGAGTGCCAGGGTTCTGAAACAGATGCGGCAGAGTCCGAATCGCCTCATATAGGCTCGCGGACGACCGCACTGGCGGCACCGGTTTACTCCCCGGGTTGAGAATTTCGGCGTTCTCTTTGCCTTCTCTACCATTGATTTCTTTGCCACTTGACCCTATGCCTCCTGCCTCTGGAATGGCATGCCGAGTTCCCGAAGCAGCGCAAGGGCTTCTTCATCTGTTTCGGCTGTTGTAACGATGGCCACATTCATTCCGTCAATTCTTGATATCTTGTCGTAATCGATTTCGGGGAAGACGATCTGCTCCACCAACCCCAGGTTATAATTGCCGTGTCCGTCGAATGAATTCCTGCTCACGCCGCGGAAGTCCCGAACACGCGGCAGGGCGATCGTAATCAGGCGATCGAGGAACTCGTACATGTGCCGACGACGGAGAGTCACTTTCGCCCCAATCGCCATGCCTTCGCGAAGTTTGAAATTGCTTACAGATCGCCTTGCCCTCCTGACCGTCGCCTGCTGCCCGGTAATCGTAGTCAGCTCCTCCACGGCTACTTCGAGGAGCTTCGAATCCTGTGTTGCATCGCCAACACCCCGGTTAACCACGATTTTGGCCAGCCTGGGTACCCGGTAATCGTTCTTGTAGTTGAACTGCTTCTTCAGCTTCGGAAGCACTTCTTCCTCGTAGCGGACCTGAATTCTCGGCTTTTCCATTACCCTTCACCCCCTACCATCTCGCCACATTTGGCACATGCCCGTACGTGTCGCACTCTGCTGTCACTGCCGGTTAACTCCATCGAACGGGTTCTGACACCTTCATTGCACTTCGGACAGACAACCATAACGTTACTGGCATTGATCGTGGCTTCCTTCTCCACTATTCCCCCCTGGGGATTGGTCTGAGTAGGCCGGGTATGTTTCTTTATGAAGTTGATCCCTTCGACAATGATTCGATTGGTCCTGGGGTAGGTCTTCAGGACCTTGCCTGTCTTGCCCCGCTCATTGCCGGAGATCACTATGACCTGATCGTTCTTTCGAATATGCATTGTTACAGTACCTCGGGTGCCAGCGAGACAATCCTCATGAACTGTTTCTCCCGCAATTCGCGCGCTACCGGCCCGAAGATGCGGGTTCCGATCGGTTCCCCGGCATCGTTTATCAGTACACCGGCGTTCTCATCGAACCTTATGTACGAGCCATCCTTGCGGCGCAGCTCCTTACGTGTGCGTACGACTACCGCCTTCTTAACTTCACCCTTTTTGACGGCACCTCCGGGGATAGCGTCCTTGACGGTGATGACGATCACATCGCCAACCCGTGCGTAACGCCTCCGTGTACCACCCAGCACCTTTATGCACTGGATCACCTTGGCACCGGTGTTGTCCGCCACTCTCAGTCTGCTTTCGACCTGGACCATGATCCGTCCTCAGCCTGTCAACCTGTGGCTTTCTTAACGATCTCTACCAACCGCCAGCACTTCGTTTTGCTGAACGGACGTGTCTCTTCCACCTTGACTATGTCGCCTTCACTGCAGATGTTCCCGGCATCGTGGGCATACAGCTTCGAACGCCTCTTGAGCGTCTTGCCGTAGAGAGGATGCCGGACAAGCCTGTCCACCGTTACCACGATGGTTTTGTCCATTCTGGTGCTTGTAACCCGTCCGGTCCTGACCTTGCGCAGGCCGCGCTCGCTCATACCTCTTCACCTCCGGCCTCAACGGCTGAGCCCTCCGCGGGCCCTCTTTCCGTATTTCCGGCCTCTTCTGCAATGATTGTCTTCAACCTGGCGATGTCGCGACGGATCTCTCTGATCTCCAGTGGATTGGAGACCTGCTGCATGACGTGTCCGAACCGCAATCCTCGCAGCTCCTCTTTCAGATCATTCAGCCTGGTGATTCTCTCGTCAGGCATCAATTCACGGAATTCTGAGGCTTTCATCCCAGTTCCTCCCGTGTTACGAAGGCCGTTTTTATCGGCAACTTGTGCGACGCGAGACGGAATGCCTCTCTCGCGGCTTCTTCACTCACACCTTCGATTTCGAACATAACCCGGCCGGTCTTGACAACGGCAACCCAGTGTTCAGGGTTACCCTTCCCCTTGCCCATTCGGGTTTCGGCCGGTTTCTCGGTCAACGGCTTGTCAGGAAAGATGCGAATCCAGATCTTGCCGCCTCGTTTGACATACCTCGTCATGGCAACACGGGCAGACTCGATCTGACGGTTGGTGATCCATCCCGACTCAAGAGCCTTCAATCCGAAGGCCCCGAAAGAGACAGTTACTCCACCCTTGGCCCTGCCGGAGTAGTTTCCCCGCTGCTGTTTGCGATATTTTATCCTTTTCGGCATCAACATGAAGTCGATTCCCTACTTTCTGCCACGCTTGCCTGAGCCCTTTTTGGGGCCCTCATCCGTTCCTTCTGCCACAGCTTCAGGCCCGAGTACTTCGCCGTGGAACATCCATACCTTTACACCTATGGTGCCATAGGTTGTGAAGGCTGTCTCGCGGGCGAAATCGACATTTGCCCTGAGCGTGTGCAGCGGTACCCGCCCCTCGTGGTAGGTCTCACTTCGACCCATCTCGGCACCACCCAGCCTGCCTCCGCAGGTGATCTTAACGCCTTCAGCCCCCATACGCATCGCACTGGCGATCGCTTTCTTCATGGCCCTCCGCCACGAAACCCTGCTTTCGAGCTGCCGCGCTATGCTCTCAGCCACAAGCTGGGCGTCAATTTCGGGACGCTTCACTTCCTGAATGTTTATGTAGATGTCTTTCCCGGTCAGCTGCTGAAGTTCCTCTTTCAACTTGTCGACTTCAGTACCTTTGCGCCCGATAACGACTCCAGGTCTGGCGGTATAGAGCGAGACGGTAACCCTCTTCGGCAACCTCTCGATCACAATCCGCGAAAGAGCGGCCCGGGAGAGCCTCTGCCACAAATAGCGGCGAAGAGTCAGGTCCTCGTCGAGCAGGTCGGCGTATTTGGCTCCCTCTGCATACCACTTAGAATCCCAATCCTTGACTATTCCCAGACGAAATCCGATCGGATGTGTTTTCTGGCCCAAGAAGTTTACTCCTCTTCGGTAGTGGCGGTCTCGTCGAGGCCGTCAGAAACCTTAACGGTTATGTGACTCGATCGCTTTAGAATGGGGTTAGCGCGTCCCATCGATCTTGGCCGCCAGCGCTTCATGGTAGATGCGTCATTAACAAAAGCCTCGCTGACCACGAATTGTTCCGGCGGTACGGATGAGCCCTCCTCCGATTCCTTGTACAGAAGGTTTGAGACCGCGCTTCGAAGCGTCTTCTCTATGTGAATTGCCACAGCCTTCTTGCTGAAGTGAAGAGTGTTCAGCGCATTTTCAACGCTCTCTCCACGAATCTGATCGATAACCAGGCGTGCTTTCTGCGGACTCACCCGGACGTAACGCGCTATTGCTTTGCCTTCCATAGCTGGGTTTGTCCTTTCCCTACTTCTTCAGCCTTACGACTCGCTCGGCCTTCTTACCACCATGCTCCCTGAAGGTACGGCTGGGAGCGAATTCGCCGAGACGGTGTCCTACCATGTTTTCGGAGATATAGACCGGCACGAATTTATTGCCGTTGTGCACCGCAAATGTGTGCCCGACGAACTCAGGTGGAATCGTTGAGCGTCGTGCCCACGTCTTGATCACTTTCCTGTCCCCCGAACGGGACATCTCCTGGACTTTCATCATCAGGTACGGTTCGATCCAGGGCCCCTTTTTGAGCGATCGTGACATCCCCGGTCCACTCCTTACTTTTTCACGTTTTTACGACGGATTATGTATCGGTCAGACGCCTTCCCCTTCTTGCGCGTCTTATGACCCTTCGTGGGCACACCCCACGGAGTTACCGGATGCCGGCCTCCACTGCTCTTACCCTCTCCACCTCCATGCGGGTGGTCTACAGGGTTCATCGCCACACCGCGAACACTCGGTCGCCTCCCCCGGTGGCGGATCCTGCCGGCTTTCCCCCACGTGATGTTCTCATGATCGGTGTTGCCAACCTGCCCTATGGTGGCAAAACACTCCTGCGGAATCATCCTGACTTCCTTCGAAGGGAGGCGAAGGATGGCGTGTCCCCGCTCTCGAGCCATAAGCTGGGCGGCGGCACCCGCTCCCCTGGCTATCTGCCCACCCTTGCCCGGCTTCATTTCAATGTTATGCACGAAGCTTCCCAGCGGGATTTTCTGCAGCGGCATTGCGTTGCCGGGCCGTATATCTACAGCTTCACCGGACTCGACCGTGTCACCCACTTTCAGTCCGACCGGAGCAAGGATGTAACGGCGCTCACCGTCAGCATATTTGAGCAGTGCTATATTGGCCGAACGGTTTGGATCGTACTCGATTGTCTCGACCTGTGCGGCAATCCCATGCTTGGCCCGCTTGAAATCGATGATGCGATATCGACGCTTATGCCCGCCACCTCTGTGCCGCATGGTGATACGACCGTGATTATTCCGGCCACCCTTCCTGCGCATCGCAGTCGTCAGGGGCTTGTAGGGGCTGGCGGCTGTTATTTCCGCAAAATCGCTGACGTTCATGAACCGCTGTCCGGCGGTAGTCGGTTTATACTTCTTCAGTCCCATGTTCGATTACGCTCCTTCGAAGAAGTCAAGAGTGTCCTCCTCCGACAACGTCACGATTGCCTTCTTCCATGCGGCACGACGTCCTTCAAAACGTCCCATCCTTTTGAGCTTGCCCTTGACGTTCATCGTGCGGACTGCCAGCACCGTCACTCCAAAGATTGACTCGACGGCCTCTTTTATCTCGTTCTTGTTGGCATCCACTGCCACTTGGAAGACGACTTTGTTTTCAGCCTCTTTCATGATCGCCGCCCTCTCTGTGATCAAAGGGCGGATGATGATATCGTGTACTGTCTTCATCTCAGGAGCATCTCCTGCAATGGTGATATCGCTTCCTTCTCGATCAGGATCACGTCGCTGTTGATAATGTCGTAAGTATTCGCATTGGTTGCCAGCAACGTCCGGCAGTGTGGAAGGTTACGCGCGGAGAGTCGGAGATTGACGTTGCCCTCAGAAACAAGCCACAGAACCTTTTTGCCATTCAGATTCATCGTTTTCAACAGATTTGCCACCTGCCTGGTCTTCGGCTCCGGTGGACGTACCGGCTCGGTTGCATAGACTGCTTCTTCCCTGCACTTGGCAGAGAGTGCGGCAATCCGGGCCTGGCGGGATATCTTGGCTCCCATTCGCCTGCCGTAGTTACGGGGGCGCGGTCCGAAGGTAACTCCTCCACCTCTCCAGATGGGATTGCGTATCGTCCCCGTACGGGCCCGACCGGTTCCCTTCTGGCGCCACGGCTTGCGGCCGCCACCCTTGACTTCAGATCTCTCTTTGACTTTATGGGTTCCCTGTCTGCGGTTTGCCAGATAAAGTGTTACTGCTTCATACATCAGGTGTTCTCCACCCTCGGAGGAGAATACACGGTCATCCACATCGACCGTGACACTGGTCAGGTTCCCTGAGTCGTTGTATACTTTTAGTTTAGCCATCGGCGTACTACTCGCTTTTCCCCTCTTCTGACTCTTCCTCTGATATCTCTGGTACCTCAACATCTTCCCGAACCGCTTCATCAGCCGGTTCTACCGGCCCTGCTGTTCCATCTGCAGTTTCTTCCGGTTCGACTGCAGCTGTCGTCGAATAGGTTCGCGGTGTATCGGTAACCAGCTCGATTCTGACCAGTCCGTTTACAGGACCCGGCACCGAACCCCGGACCAGCAGGAGTTCATCCTCGACATTCACATGGACAACAAGCAGGTTGCTGACAGTTGACTTCCTGTTGCCATATTGCCCTGCCAGTTTGCGACCCTTTGGAGTGCGTGAAGGATCGGCGCTCATTCCCGCTGATCCGATTCCACGATGACTGGGACCACCACCGTGGGTCTTGCGGGTGCCACCGCTGAAACCGTGCCTCTTTATGGCGCCGGCGAAACCCCTTCCCTTGGTGGTTCCCCTTACCTTCACCCGATCGCCTGCCTGGAAGAAATCGACGGCGATCTTATCCCCAACATTGAAGAGGGACGCATCGGGTGTGCGGAATTCCCAGATCCTCTGCGGTGCAGAATCGAGACCTGCCGCTTCTGCACGTGTCCGGTTCGCTTTTGTGGCCCTGTGCAGCTTCTTTTGTCCGTAACCGACCTGAATCGCCTCGTAACCATCTATGTCGATCGTTTTGACCTGCAGAATGTTATTGCCGGCGACATCCAGTACGGTTACAGGTATAGCTTCCCCTTCAGGGCCGAAGACCTGGGTCATGCCCAGTTTTCTACCGATCAGGCCTTTCATCGTATTCTCTTAACCTCAGACCTTGATCTCGACATCAACACCGGCGGGAAGCTCCAGCTTCATCAGAGCGTCCACGGTCTGAGGTGTTGAGTCGTAGATATCGATAAGGCGCTTGTGCACACGTGTTTCGAACTGCTCGCGTGATTTCTTGTCCACATGGGGACTGCGAAGGACCGTGTATACCGTCCGCTTGATCGGCAGCGGTACCGGCCCCGAAATACGGGCCCCCGTTCTCTTGGCAGTACGAACGATCTCTTCGGCCGAACGGTCGAGAGTAGTATGTTCGTAAGCCTTGAGCCGTATCCTGATTTTCTGGCCAGCCAACTCCAGCTTCTCTCTTTCTGCTCGTTATGGTGAGCGTCAGCCAGTTTCCATCCGGAAACGGCCCTTTTGCGCAATCTCAGCGTCAATCTGCCGGATTTCTTGTGCGACGTACACATGTACGTCTCCGCGCAATCTGTTGATTTTCTTGACCTTGCGCAAAATTGCTCGATTCCACCCTGGAAACATATCAGTTTCCGTCCAGAGAACGGACTCCGGACGGGAACCGGCTACTCAATAATCTCAGTGACGACGCCGGCACCCACGGTGTGGCCTCCCTCACGG
>CAZWVF010000019.1:0-3177 GCA_964637695.1 uncultured Gemmatimonadota bacterium
CCGGCGTCGCCGGTGAAGTAATTAGTTGTCGCATCACCATCCTGGTTGGTAGCAGTACCTCCTGCTGCCAGGCTTCCAGTTCCTGAAGTTTTGGTCCATGTGATCCCCAGTAGTCCGACAGCTGTACCGTAACCGTCATATACAGCAGCCGAAAGGCTAACATTACTTATCCCATCTCTCAGAATACTCCCTGTACTCGGCGTAAGGGAGATACTGCCAGCCGGAATCACAAGTGATTCGGTCACACCCTGATTTGTTGCGTAGAAAGTCACCGATGATGGTTCATTGCCACGACCGTATATGAATTTGCTGTGGGCAACACCATTCTCGTCGGTGGTGTCATAACCCAATATGCTTCCCATCGTATCAGGTGAAGCCGTCCAGACCACGTTCGTATTCTCTATTGCATTACTATATGTATCGGAGAACACTCCATGGATTTCTCTCTCGTACAATCCATCCGCGTTCCACGAGATCGTTGTTGCCGTCAATTCGATGTTTTGGGTCGGCCCGGCCACAACCGTCAACAGGGATGTTGTGCTCTGTATGAGTTGAACAAGTTCCTTGGCGGTAATGGTCACATCACTGGCAACAGTCCCGCTCTGGAATTGGATCGTTGCCTCTCCATTTGAATCGGTCTCTACAGTGTCCTTCGTTGCATTTCCTCCAAATGTACCTACACCTGACGGAGAAAGAGTAAACTCAACCTCAACTCCAGAGGGAACAGGCTGGTTATCCTTATCCAATACGGTTGCGGTTATGGAGGCTGTCTCAATCCCGCCTGTTCCCTTGACCTGCAGGTTCGTCGGAGAGGCGGTTAGAGATATCGAAGATGATGTCGGAGCTACCAGAGTAACCGTGGTGGAATCTATGATCCCCGAAGTGAGCGGACCATTGTAAGCTTTCACAGTGGCAGTGCCGGATGTTATGCCTGCAATCAGATTTACGGTCGCCTTACCGTTGGCGTCTGTTGTGGCCGATCCGCCGATCGTACCAAGTGTAGTCGAGAATGTGATCGTCTCACCCGAGATTCCACGTCCGGCAGCCGTTTCCTTCAGCGTGGCTTCAATCACCGACAGGGCCACGCCATTGGCTGTGATGGAGGCAGGTTCGACCGCAATGGAGAGGGTTACTCCCTGCAGAGTCACATTATACGTGTCTGAGGCCGATCCGACTTCAGCCTTGACCGAGGCCGTTGCATCGGTCGATCCCGCGTCCCCTGTGAGAACAACGGTGGCTTTGCCGTCTGAATCGGTTCCGCTCGTGCTCACTGACAGTGATGCGCCTGCGGGAGTCGAGCCGACCAGGCTCCATGTAACCGACTCACCCTGAACCGGATCGCCGTTGTTGTCGGTAACCCTTGCGGTCAGCGTAGCGCTGTCCTGGTTGTTGCGCAGTATCCCCTCGGTCTGGCCGATCGGGAAGCTCACGTTCCGCACCGGAGCCACGATACTGATGGTAGTACTTGCGGTCAGCGTTGTGGCCGGATCGCTGCCGAGCCGGCCGGTAATCGTGCCGGTGAGGCTGGCTGTGGTGTCTGCACTCAAAGTAGCAGTCGCAATACCGCGGGTGTCGGTATTCGACTGAGCCGTAATGGTTGCGAATGTACCGGGCGAGAAAGCGAAGGTCACGGAGCGTCCTGTCAGAGGCGTATTACTGCCTGACTCTTTGACCGTGACCTCAACGCTGCACGTCTGATTTCCATCGGCTACAAGCGAATCGGGCTCGACCTTGATGGAAAGCGCAACTCCGTACAGCGGTATCGACAACGTATCCCCGGCAGTACTGACACTTGAGATGATCTGGGCATTTGCATTTGTAGAGCCGATATCAGATTTCAGTGTGACGGTTGCCTGGCCGCTGGCATTGGTGTTGGCAAAGGAGCTGTTCAGGGTGCCGTTACCGGTAAGAGTAAAGTCAACCCGCTGGCTGGCTACCGGATTCCCCTGTACATCAAGGACGGTTGCCCTCAATGCCGTCGACTCGATGCCGTCACGCAGCAGGGTCGCGTCATCCGAGGTCAGGGTAACGCTGAACTGATCCTGCAGCAGATGCAGGCTCTGCTGCTGTGTCACGCCGCCCAGTTCCGCCTGAAGTATCAGATCGCCTGCATTGGCTGTGCTGGTAACGGTGGTGTTGGCGATTCCCGATGCGTTGGTGGTGCTGCCCACATTTGAAAGCAGGACACTGGGACCCGATATCTTTGTAATCACGATGCTGTGGTTGGGAATCACGGCACCGCTGGTTGTCTTCGAAGCCTGCCAGGTAAAGAGGGCCGTCTTTGAACTGTTGGCCAGTATGGTATCGGGCTGTACGAACGAGGTGAGAGTGATTCCCTCCAGGGTTATCGCAACAGAGTCAGTGCTGTCTCCAACCGTTACAGATACTGTGGCGGTAGCGTCGCTGCCTCCTGAATCTGCTGTCAGCGTGGTTGTGTGTGTCCCTGAAGTTGCTCCGCTGCCTGTCTGGCCGACCGTCGGGAAAAGGCTGCCGGAGCCGCTTATGCTCCATGTCACATCCCGACCGCTCAGCAGCTTCCCGTTGGGATCCTGGACCGTAAGGGTAATTGTCGTAGTGGAAGTACCATCCCTCAACAGGCTCCCCTTGCCCGCTGTCAGGTTCAGGCTGAGAGCCTCGGCGATCAGGTCAACCGTTGCTGTCGTAGTCAGGGTGCCCAGGGTCGCTGTAACGGTTGCAGTACCTGAGGTAGTGCCCGACGCAAGTGTAGCCTGCGCTACGCCGCTGGTATTGGTTGTGGCCGTCGCCGGGATCGTACCCAGAGATGTAGAGAATTGGATGGTCCTGTTTGAAACACCCGTGTTGGAAGTGGTCTCTTTCAGCAACAGGGTAAGTTTTGAAGTGTTGGTGCCATTGGCCACTATCGATCCGGGGCTGGCCGTCAGCAGAAGCGTCACCCCCCGGAGCGGGACGGCAAGTGTATCGCTCACTCCTTCACTGGAAGCGATAATGGTTGCGGTTCCGTCTGTTGTTGCAGCGTCAGCTCCGAGTGTCACGCTCGCTCGGCCGTCACCACCTGTCTGCTGCGGCTGGCTGGTCGAAAGTGAACCGCTGCCGCTGAGAGAGAAGGTTACAACCCTGCCCGTGAGCGGATTGCCGTTGGTATCGACGACTTTCGCCGAGATGGTCGTATTATCCTGTCCATCTCTCAACAATTCT
>CAZWVF010000019.1:3277-39760 GCA_964637695.1 uncultured Gemmatimonadota bacterium
ATCGACGACTTTCGCCGAGATGGTCGTATTATCCTGTCCATCTCTCAACAATTCTCCCTTGCCACTCGACAGTTCGACCGAAACATTGGCCGACGAGGTGAACGTAACCTGCGTCTGAACGCTCAACCCGCCAATCTGAGCGGTTACCGTCGCCGTACCGGCAGCGGTGCCACTCTTCAGCGAAGCTGAGGCAATTCCGGATGCATTGGTTGCTGCCGATACAGGAATAGTACCGAGATCGGTGGCGAATAATACCGTCTTGCCGGTAACAGCCAGGTTCGAGGTAGTCGTTTTAGCAACCATGGTTATCTTGCTCGTGGCAATTCCATCGGCAAGGATGGAAGTCTTTTCGGGTGTCAGAGTCAGGGTGACACCTTCAAGTGCGATATCGATTGTTCCCGTAGTGGTTCCGACCGCCGCCTGTATTGTTGCAGTTGCATCGGCTGATGCAGCATCACCTGTAACGGTAACCGTAGCAATACCTGAGGAATTGGTCTTCCCCGATGTGCTGGAAAGAGATGCCCCTGCCGGTGAGGCACCAACCAGCGACCAGTTCACTGTAGTATCAGTGACCTCATCACCATTCGAGTCGGTCACCAGAACAGATATTACAGAGGTCTCCAGCTTATCCCTCAGAATCGATTTAACCGAGCTGCTCAGGCTCAAAGTCACTATTGCCGAACTTGTAAACTGAACCTGGGTCTGAACGGTCACTCCCCCGATTTCGGCGGTTACAGTTGCTGTACCCGTGGTCGTGCCGCTCCTCAATGTCACTTCCGCTACTCCGGAAGAGTTTGTCGTGGCAGTCGAAGGAATTGTTCCCAGGTCTGTCGCAAAAGTCACTGTCTGGCCCACAACAGCTACATTGGTGTTCTGGGTTTTGGCCACCAGCGTTATCCTGGTGGTTGAAATCCCGTTGGCCAGTATGATCGGCTTGGCCGCTTCCAGTGTCACATTCAGTCCGAGCAGCTCGACAGTAGTTGATGCCGTGAGGCTGCTGAAACTGGCTGTCACTGTTGCCGTACCGGCCGTCTGACCGGCTTTGAGGGATGCTATCGCCTCTCCATCGGAATTGGTTGCACCCTGAACGGTAAGCGAAACGTCATCCAATCCCGAAAGGCTGAAGGCAACCTGAGCTCCTACAATCGGGATCCCTTCCTGAGTCAACAGCCTGGCGCGCACGGAAGTCGTGGAATTCCTGTCAGCAGGCAGTGTTGCCACGTCTGCTGATATCGTCAACACCGGCTGGCTGTATGCCTGGAAGAGTGTGTCGGTCAGAGTGGCTCCCATCCGCACCACGACGCGGTCCCTGGTCGAATCGGTGATGGCAGATGTCAATGTAGCAGTGGCAATGCCAAATTCATTGGTGGTCGACGTAGGGGTGATCACACCTTCCCTTGCTGCGAACCTGAGGTCGGCGTCACCCACCTGGCCCCCGCTTGTAGTAGCAACCGTGGCCGTAATAGTGGCTTTCGATACTCCGTCGGCCGGCAGTTCAGTCTTGTCCGAACCGAGTGTGATCAATACTCCTTCAAAAATGACCGTCAACTGGGCTGCATCAGCTTCCTGGATGCCTCCTGCTGCTCCACCCTGAATGGATCCTCCAAGGAGTGCCCCCATACCTTTCCGGCGCTCCACAGCTCTTTCATATGCTCTGTTAAGCAGGATTGTATGGAGACGAGCTTCTATCTCTTCTTCGCTGAGAGGCCCGGTTGATACAATTGCGATCGAGCCCTCGGGAGCCTTTTGAACTGTTACTTCCGTACCCGTTTTGGGATTCACAACCCAGCCAGTAGTATCGCTGCTCACCGATGCCTTGACTATACATACAGTATCAGCAGCACTTTCGATGCTTGTCAGATAAGTAGTCGCCTGACCATTTGCATCAGAAGAAACAGTCGCCTGACTCAGGGATCCCAGTGTCCGGCTTGTGTCGCTGGCATCCTGCGCTCTGAATGTGACAGCAACATTCCGAACTGTTTTCCCTTCAGGTGTGATGACGGTAACTGTCAGGGGCAATTGAGAAACTCCATCTGCAGGAATACTTTCCGTTGCTGGAACCCAGTCAAATGGTGAAATGCTTATCGGGGTTCCCTCATCGGCGGCCTGACAACCGATTATCACCAGGATTGCCGCAACGACAAAAAGTCCCAGATGAATCAGTGGATTACTTCGCATTTTCTACTCCTCAAGCGGGAAGAGTACACCCTGGGAGGCAATCGTGGTTAAGGCACGATTACCTGGTTTTCTCGCTGGATATGAGGTGTAACAAAGAGAATCAGGTCCCGCACCTGGACCTTTCGAGTATGGTATCGGAACAGCATGCCGATCACTGGAATATTCATCAGTATCGGTATGCCTGTATCCGCCTCAATTACCTGTTCAGATTTCAAACCACCTATTACGGCTGTTTCCCCATCTCTGACTTCCACCGTGGTTTCAGCTTCCTGGGTCGTGATGATGATACCTGCTGAAGGATCTACCCGAAACGACTCCCTCTTGGGTGCCAGTTCCAGGATTATCCTCTCATCTTTGACGACGTGTGGAGTTACGATCAGTTCGGTACCCACCTGCTGAAGTGTAATTGTCACATTTCCCGCAACGTCAAGCAGGCGCAGGGGTACCTGTTCACCCATGAAAACACGCCCCCGGGCGTTGTCCAGCACCGAGATACTGGGTGTAGCAACGGTATTGCCTATTCCCGACTGCTCCATTGCAGCGATTGTTGCATTGAGGGAAAGACCGTCGGTAAAGCCCAGGGTACCTGTTACAGTGCTGGATGATCCCAGATTGGTCAATCCTGAGATAACCAGGGGATTCTGGTTCGCTCCCATATCGAGGGAAAGATTCCAGTCCAGCCCCAGCTCGTGCATTCGATCGGTATCAACTTCGAGCAGTTTCGCCTCTATCCTTATCTGCAGAACCGGTATGTCGAGCTGCTCAATGACTTCGTTGATAAGCTGCAGATTGTCAGGATAATCCCGCACGATCAGACTGTTCGTGCGAGCGTCTATCACGATCATCCCGTCGGGTGAGCCGAGCGGTTGAATCGCCGACTGGATCTCGGCGGCAGTTGAGTGATTGATCCTGATTATATGGGTTTCAAGAGGCTGACTGGTCGCGATATCCCGATCCTGCTGGAGTTCCTGCTGCTGCCGGCTGTTGAAATCGGTCCGGCGCATGATCTCGACAAACATCGTGCCTTCGGGAAGTCCGCTGCGAAGTGTTACTGTATCAGGCAGGCTTACCAGATCGAGCTGCGCCATAACGGCTTCGAGTGCTTCGATCCAGGTTACCCGGCGAAGCTGCATGGTCACCTGGCCCGTGACCTGGCTTCCGAATACGATGTTGACGTCCCCATATTCACCGATCATGGTCAGTACCGATCTGACATCGGCGCCTTCAAAGCCCAGGACCGGGATCGGTTGAGACCGTCCCATGCCCCCCGTCTGCCCATAAACATGACATAAAGGCATTAAGGTGATGAACATCACCATCAATGGTGCCGGAACTCTTTTACGTAGCAAGGTTCTCACCTCTCCAGAGGATTGGGTGGCAGAGCCAGGCGCACCTCTTTGCGCCTACCGTAGATATCCAGTGAGAACACGATCTCCTTCACCGTGATCTGGCTGACGAAACCGTACAGAACACGGTCACCTTTTCTCAACCGGAAGGTTGATCTCTGGTTGTTTCGCAGGAGAGCAACTGTTTCTTCCGCATTCTCCTCGTTGAAAATGATACCGGTCAGGATCAACTTTTCTGCATCGGGAAGCGGACGCTCCTGAGTATTTGTTCGATCGACTTCCTCTGCAGGTTTCAGGACAGGATCGAACGGATTCTCGCGACCACCCGTCAGTGGAATCGTCGGCCTGACGGCAGGAGGCTGATCCAGGGGTTCAACGGTTCCGGTATCGGGAGGAGCAGCCGCTGCAGCGCCTGTAGTACCAGGTGGCGGCATCCACCCGCCTGCGGCTGGGAATGCGGGTCCCGGCGGGCCGAAGGAAACCTCCAGGTCACTCCCTGACCTTCTGACCGCGGAACCCACATCGAACAAGACATCTATTTCTATTCTCGCAATGGGGACGGGACTCTCCATGAACTGGCTTGCTCTGACCGCACCCACACTCAACGGACCCCATTCTCTGGTTGCGTCTCCCCTGAATGGAGTGTAGGCGTTGCGGATATCGAGAACGAATGTTCTTCCTCCAACCCAGAACGAAGTGAATTCGGCGACCCTGCTGCATCGCACACGAAGAGTGAACATCCGGGATGACTGGCCGGGGTGGAGTTCAACAGAAGAGATCTCTACAGGCTGATCCTGCTGCTGCGCTGTAACACAGGTAACAGCAGATGAGCTGAGAATAATGATCAGAAGCACAGCTTTTGAGGAGGTCCGGAATCTTCCTGTCATACTAACCCCCCTCCCTCACCTGAAAAGTTGTGATTGTACAGCGGATTACTACTTCATCCTCCTGTGGAGGAGGCCCCCCACCTCCATCACCCCCCCCGATACCACCCGTGCCCTGGGACGGATGCACGAGCTGCATAAAGCTGACGGCTATCCTGCGGGGCAGCGAGGCGAGTTCCCTGATGAAGCTCTCCAGCTGATCATATCGCCCTATCATGCTGACGGAATAATCCTCTTCAATGTGGAGTTCCCGAACCCTGCGGCCCTCCTTCTGAAAACCCGTTATGTATAATCCTGAACTCTGTTCCGAGAATGTGAGGTTGCCCAGTACTTCTTCTTCCTTCGGCTGTGTGGGAAATGAGAGGAGTATTTCCTCCCATTGAGCCTGCAGGGTTTGCAGTTGAGCCTCTGAACGGGGAAGTCGCCGCACCTTTAAATCCAGCTGCTGAATCTCACCTGTGAGTTCTGTAACCTGTCCCTCCAGCTCACCAATAGTCTCGTTTCTGGGCGTCAGGATGTAGGTGAACCAGAGATAGATGAGGCCCAGAACACCCAGGACACCTAAAAGCATCATCTGGGTTTTCTGATCGCTCAGGTCCATCTTCTCATCATCCTGCAACCAGAATGGCTGTAATGGAGAATTCGAAGATATCTTCCTCCTCAACCCTGGCAGGCCGCAGATAGGTCATCTGTACCCTCTGGATCAGATCCTGCCCCTGCAGGTTGGCGATAAATTCTGTGATTCTCTCCTTCCGTAATGCCCGTCCGCGGAAATTCACGATCCTGGTCCTAGGTATGTTGCCGGTACCGGGACGCCGCTGCGCCGGTGCAATTTCATTCAGATCGAACAGCCAGAGGTCATCGGGCATCTGGGTTCTTACAATCTCCAGAATCTGCAACTGGATCTGATTTCTGGTGCCCAGTCCCTGCAGGGTCTGAATGCGCGTAGTCAGGTTCTCGATCTCTCTCTCATTGCGATCTGCACGCAGAGCCCGGGGAGCCAGCTCATCGCGCTGCATTGTCAATTCCTCAACCTGCGTCTCGAGAGCCGACAACTTGCGACCCTGGTTGACGGTGACCCAGCCGATGAGAGCGACAACAGCGATCCCGCTGACAACGGCGAGCAGACGCATATCGAGCTGAATAACGATCTTCTTCTTCCGATATTTCTCCGGAAGCAGATTTATCTCGAAGACCACTTCAGCCTACCTTCCTCAAGGCCAACCCGATAGCCACGGTCAATGTGGGTGAAATGCTTTCAACTTCGGCTTCGGCAAAGAGATTGGCGTCGAACTCTATCTTCCTGAGTGGATTCGCTATCTGTGTCGGTACATTATTCTTGCTTTCCAGGAGTGCTGTCAGGCCGGGAATCGTAGAACCGCCGCCGCAGAGCATAATCAGATCGAGTTCTTCCAGGTCTACCGTGGAACGGAAGTAGCTAACCGCCATTTCAACTGAATCGCTCAGTTCTGCACCGACGCCGGCAATTACTTCGGCCGCCTCAACCGTGTTTATTTCTTCTGATGGTCGTCCCCTCAGGAGATCCAGTACAGCATTTTCAGGCAGGTTCATTTCTTTCTGAAGGCGTTCGCTGAAATTCCCGATTGAAATGGAGAGGTCTCTTGCGGAGTGGAACTGTCCATCGTAAACGAATGTGACACTCGTGGTGTTCGCACCAAGGTTCATAAGGGCCGCGCCCTTGTAATCGGCCATGTCGTAGTTGGCCTCGAATGCATTATAGAGAGCGAATATATCTACATCTACAATCGCAGGGCGCACACCGAGACTGTTGAGAAGGTCGAGCCGTGCTTCCAGCACTTCGTTCTTGGCGGCCACCAGGAGGACCTTCATTATGTCCTCCTCTTCCTCTATCTCCATGATCTTGTAGTCGAGTGTTACTTCAGAAATCGAAAAGGGACTTATCTTCTCTACTTCCGAATATACCTCATTGCGGGCTTCCTCTTCCGACATCACACCCATGGTGAGCGTATCGTGGAGGACGGCAAAACCTGAAAGGCTCACAACCACGTTGGCTTTTTTCAAGCCATTCCGTTTTATGATCTCCTTCAGGGCAGTCTCCACCATCTCCCTCACCTTGATTTCCCCTGAGACTATTGCACCGGACGGCACAGGTTCGAAATCGTAGCCCTCAAGCTCATAACCGTCCGACCCATGCTGGATGCGCACCAGCTTGATAGCGGAGGAACCGATATCCAGACCGACCGTACTTTTGCCCCGCCTTAAAGCAGCCATATCAACCTATCGGCAGACTTTTCCATAGTGGCAGCAAGAAGCACCTCAAGTATGCCTCTTTCGTCCTGTTTCTACTTCTTTACACTTTAACAGCAACATCAACAATAGAATCCTCCTGTTTGGGTGTCAAGCTCCTCCCTGCTACTTTTTTATCCTGTAAAAACGACTCGCAAACACTCATTCTTCATCAGAGAAACAATTCGCTGAAAGCTGGTCAGAATACATTGATGGAGATATCGTAATTCGGACCCCACTCCCTCCATGCCAGTGTCGTTACGCCACCGGTTGTAGGATAGGACGGCGGAGGGCTGTCTGCCAGCCGATCATCATAAATATAGTCCTTCGAATACCCTGTCGGGCCGCCCCAGCCTCCAAAAGTACCGACGGCTCCACGCCTGGTCTGGATTATCCCTCCGATTACCCGCAGGTATCCTCTGTGAGAGCCTGAAGCGTAGTCCTCTACGGTGAAAGATTCATTCAGCGCCATCAGACAGCACATGAAAGTTTCATCCCCGGCGTCCAGATTCTGCGGTGTTGCCGCAACGATGATATTTCCTTCAGCCACGAGTCCCAGCAGGTCTGTGCTGTTTATGACAACTCGTGGATCATCTACATAGGTGATGTCATCCATCAGCCACATATCCCCGCTGCATGCTACCGTCATCTGTCCTCTCAACTCTCCCCATATCTGGCAATCCCCGTTTACGTAGAGCACGCCATTTTCGGGGATCTGATATGTGACGGGTCCAAGGCCCATATCCACGTTGACGTATGCGAAATCTGTTCCCGGATCGTAACCCATCACAACTTCAGCATTACCGGCGAAATAGAGTCCTTCCGGTTCCTGTGCTTTGGCCCTGATCAAACCGGTGTCGTTGGGCAGGTTTATGGTCTCCACACCGAGTTCAGGCTGCCCGGCCATATGGAAAGTGGGATTAGATCCGGCGGCATAATCTATGGTTGATGCGTTCGAGGTCACCTCCTTGTAGAACTCGGGGTCGCCATTGATGTGGAACTGGCTGTTGGTATGCACCGGTCCGCGCAGGATGTCATTTGAAGTGAACCAGATCTTCCCCCCACTGGGCTGGGTTTCCAGGTCGGTGAAGTAGGAGTATTTGGCGAAATTCTCCTGCCCCACCATCTCCTGTACAACTTTCACCATCGGAGAACCTGGAAGTCTCGCCCGGACTGTGATTGCGAGGAATTTTGTCGGTTTCCCCTCCTGCCTGTCCTGCGGATCGATGTATGCGGTGAAAGTACCGCTTACCCCCCCGGCAATCCCAATCGGCTCATTCAGATAGACCTGCACGGGAGAGGTACGGTCTGTACCGGTTCCCTCCAGAGGGATCCCGAGCCCGTCCAGATACCGCTTGCATTGCGCCAGCCCTGCTTCAGCCAGGTAGAAGAGCTGGGCTTCGCTGCGTTCGTTCCCCGAAAGCCCGACCTCGGTTGTGGTGGTATAGGTGGCGGCCAGCCCTACAAGCAGCAGGACCACCAGCATCCAGAAGGCGGCCATCAGGGCTGAGCCCTCTTCACCGCGCAGGCGCCTGAAGGCAAAGTATGATCTCTTCATCTCGGTCACCTCCATTACATCGGTATCTGGATGACGACTTCAGCAGATGTTCCGCAAGATGTTATAAACCTCAGCGTCAAGGCCGATCCACGCATCTGTCCAGGCTGAAAGGTCAACTTGAACTTGATCGTCTCACCTATATTGAAGGGTACTGTCGTATCAAACATTGCTGTAAGAACGGGTGGTAGAGCGGTAGGAACGGTCCATACCAGACCGGGACCTCCCGCCTGCGTCCGTATCGATTTGAGCAGACTGCCCGCGGCCGACCAGCCGATTTCCATTCCCAGCAGCTCCACCGCCTGATCGGCGCCATTTGTAATTTCGAAGAAGAGGTTGTTCCCCTGGTTCTGGGCGATCGAATCACCTACATAGAGAAAGAAATCACAGGGAGTCGGCGCCGTGTAGCACACCTCCACATCGTCAATGTTCCAGCCCCCGAACTGCTGTGAGCGGTTGGATTTCAGTGTAAATGCAATCTGAACGCTGCTCTGGCCCAGTACCCACTGGCTCAGGTCTATGAGCTGCAGCATCCACTGGGTATCCACGGTGTTCTCATTCGACATATTCTGCCAGATCGTCTGCCATCCACTGCCGGTATTGATCTGGATTCTGGCCTGATCCCGTGAACCCTTCTGCACCGAGAGCCACCTGTAGAAGGAGAGAGTTACATAGCCCGTTGTGTACGCCGAGAAATCCATGGACGGGCTGATCAGGTAGTTGTCCGCACGCGAGCGGTACTGTCCGTCTCTCCACCCCTGTCCCATGTCGTTACCCCAGACAAATGAACCGGAATGGGCCAGGCTGGGATCGAATGACTTGCCGTTCGGGTCACCCAGTTCCCAGTCATTACGAGTCCCGCCCGTGGTCCAGCCGGTATTGCCCGACTCGAAGTTATCGGAGAAAATGGGACAGCAGTCGCAGCCCGCACCGTACGGTTCGACCGGCCCGAACTCGTTGCTGTTCTGTGATTCGATCAGGTTGTAGGCATCGTAAGCCCGAATCATATAGTACCATATATCATCGGATCCGGGGGGAGGTGATGAATTCACTGAATTATCCATGTAACTGTATGAACCCGAATCTGTAGCATATAGCGTACCGACGTAACCGCCGTAGACGCCTGGAGTTACAGTGCGGTAGATGCGGTATTCGGTGACAGAGTCGGAACATCCGCCATCGTCCGCTGAAGCGTCGAATTCCACTCTGATCTCGCGTGATCCACCACCGTAGGTATCGTAGGCAGCGGTAATTGAGGGTGCTCCGGGCGTGCCGTCGCTGATGGCGTCGTTCTCATTCGACGGGTCGCTTTCAGAGGTAGTACCAATGTCGTAGGCGGTCACCCTGTACCAGTAGGTATTGCCCAGTACGGGAGCAAAACCCGGATTTGTTATCTCGTTGTCAGTGACACTGTAAGAGGCCGCTCCGGTCGCCGTTACCGTGAGGATCCGGGTGTATACACCGCCTTCTATCTTCCTGTATATCCAGTATTCATCAACGGTGTACGAACCCGCGCCATCGTCGGGAGAGGGGTACCACGTAAGCTGGATATCTCCATCCGCATCGCAGGGTACATCTTCGGCAACGAGATTGCTGGGAGGGCCTATAGGCGGATTGGCAAGGGGTGTACCTTCGGCTATGTTTGAATCCTGGTATTCGCCTCCTTTTCGAACCATCACTTTGTATTCATAAGTCGTGCCCGTTACAAGACCCGATCCGTGATTATTATCCTCGTATTGATAGTAATCGAGACCTGCCACGACTATCGTTTCAACCAGGAACCAGGATGAAGTCCCCTTCACCCTTCTGTGAAGCTGATAATCCTCGGCCGGAGGGCTGCAACTCTCGGAGTAGGACTTTCGCCAGTTGACGATGAGCGCCGTCCCGTCATCGGCCGGCTTGTCTTCCACTGTCAGGGGGTATGCTGCAGAGAGGCCTTCGCTGGACCAGACGGCACCGAATTCGTTGCTGTTCTCACTCTCTATGGTATCCTGTTCGGCGCGTATGATGTAATAGTAATTCACATCATTTTCCGGCGGCAGGCCGGCAGTGTTGCCTGCATTATCGTTCCATTGGTATACAGAGCTTCCAACGGCGGCCAGCACGTGAACCAGGATCTTGCTCACAATGGTCGTATCACTCGTTGTACCGCGATAGATGTTGTACTTCTGCACTCCCCCGGGCGTGCCGTCATCCTGAGCACTTCTGGTGAATTTGACAGTTATATCCCGGCCCGCGTCACAGGGAGTATCCCAGGCATCCTCTATATTGGGGGGGCTGGGACCATTGGGGATACTTATCACAGGTCCGACGGTAACGGACGGAATCGATTCCTGCGGGGCGCAATCCCATGCGGCGACGTAGTAGTAGTATTCCAGCCCGTCTGTGGGAGCATTGAAGTTGTCGATGTCCCCGTCGTCCTCGAATACATAAGTAGTATCCACTCCCATTCCCTGCACCTGTCCGATCACCTCGAAATCATTCACTCCGAGACGTCGGTATATCGTGTAGTACTGCACATCCTCTTCATTGCCGTACTCATCCGGCGATGAGTCCCATTGAATGGTGATGCTGCTGCCCTGGTCGGTCGGAGTATCGTAAACAACGGGATTCAGCGGGCTGGCCGGAGGATTCCCGCACAACACAAGACCGCTCGGATTGATACCTACATTACGGGCTCTGATCCTGCCCCGCAGCCGATATGAGCGGTACTGGTTTGGTTGCGTATCGGTGCTGCCGGTTCCAACATACCGGTTGTCCGGACGGCTGCCCTCTATCAGCAATTCCACATCTACCTGACGGATATTGGGAAGTTGAGCGAGGGATACCGGGGTCAGGGCAGCTGCTTCGCCAGCCGAGAGTTCTCCGTCGTCGTTCGTGTCTCCCCACAGATTCAGTATGTCATCAGCAACAAATATCCCCCAGTACTTGAAAAGCGGAGGCGGCATGGTACCATCCGGGTAGGGGCGTGGACCCCTGACATTGTATGCAAGTATTGCTGGAGGATTTCCGTTTATCTCTTTCTGCAGAACGTAGATATTGGGATTTCCCGCACCCTCCTGACGATCTGCGCCCGTAATGAATCCATCATAGGTTGTATCAAGTGTCAACCGTATCGTTTCCGATTCGTTCAGGTATCTATCCAGGAATAAGGGGAGATTCTCTTCATGCGGTGGACTCGTGTAATCTCCCGGATGATACAATGTTCCATCACTGAGAGGCACCGCCGAATCGCGGTGCATGGCGACGAACTGGTCAGAGATATTGGCGTTATAGACCAGCTGGTAAGGTGCAGCATCGAGCCAGACCGGCTGCCTGTTGAACTGATCCACGAAATAGCCGGCCTGTCTGATATCCTGGTTCAGGGCCGTCATCGCCACGCGTGCGTTCTGCTGGGTCTCTGATACATCTGACTGTACGGTGTTGATCCGATTCTGGGCCTGGAACACGACAAGCATTGACGAGAACATCAGAGAAGTCAGAACCAGAGAGATCATCAGCTCAACGAGTGTGAATCCCCGTTCACTTTTCAGCAGACTGCGGTTTGACACAGCGTTTATCGAACGACCAGTTGCGGCCGTCGGTACCTGTGAGGCATCGATATACAGCGGCATCATCATCTCCAACCTAAAAACGGGCTACCCGACCATAGAGTGTTACCGATATAGACCGCCCGATGAATCCGTACCAGCTGACGGTTACGGTGACATTCTTCATTACGCTGTCGCCCAGAACATTCAGCGTGTCAACAATAGAAACACTGCGGGCGAACTTGCTGTAACCCGGATCTCCCGATCTGATCTGTCCCTGGGCCTCACTGGGGAAGTTGGCAGTTGTGATGTCGGCGTATATCGGATTGTTAAGAATCTCCTCTATCCGATCCTCGGCCAGGGCTGTTGCCTGGGTCATGTCCTGGGCAAAGCGATTACCCCTGACCACAGCCATCATCAGAGGCGCCAGACTCAGGATTCCAATAGATAGAACCACCATTGTCATGACAACCTCTACCAGAGTGAAGCCTCCCTCCCCACTGTCTGAGGCTCCACGTCGTCCACACAATCTCCGTTGCACCCTTCCGAAGCAGAGTGTGGGATAATATACTCTATTCAGATTCTTAACTGTCATTTCCACTGCGGATTCCCTGCCGGATTGTACTTCAGAGCGCGAGCTGCACCGGTCGGCTTGTAAATAACGACTGCCCTCGATCCGGTGGGATCCTGCTCAGTAATCATGGCACTTAGATGAAGCATGATTACACCCGTCTCACGGGCGCTGCCATTTGGATAAAAGACAATACGCGGGGGAGATCCACCGAAGGAGATCGCACTGGTTGTAGTTATCCCGTTCGGCAGGCCTTCGGCCGTCACATATCCGAACTGCACGCCGCCGGGCAGTTCTCTTACAGGCAGGACCCTTTCACCCGGATCCGGTCTCAGGTTGGCACGGTTATCCTCAACATAATCGGGACTTGTGGCCAGACCGCCGCCTCCGCCATCGTCTGAGAACACAATGTACTGGTTATTTGCAACCTGGAACATAACCACCCACTGATTTCTTTCGTTTACCGCCTTGAGCCGGGCAAAACGCAGGGTTGTTACCAGATCTCTCGCTCCGGTCGAGAGCTTCTGTATCTGCATATAACCGCGGAAAGTAGGGGCTGCAACGCTGCTGATTATCCCCACTATTACGACGGACACCATCAGCTCAACCAGTGTGAATCCCCCTGTCCGGGCTCCGGACATACGGATACGGCTCCTCAGCAGGTTCTGCGTCGTTTTCCTTGTTCTGTAGAGTATGGGACTCATTTGATTCCTCATTCTCTCACGTCAGAAATCCAGTGTACCACGTCAGGATTGCTTGTCCAATGACAAGCGCCAGTAATGCCCCTGCAGCCAGAAAGGGACCGAAGGGGATTGTCTTGTCCCTGCCTCCAACTGCCAGGTAGATCAATCCTCCGGCAGCCCCCAGAACGAAGGCCAGAAAGAGGCCGACCAGCAGCATTTCCCAGCCCAGAAAGGCACCTATCGCCGCCGACAGCTTGATATCGCCGCCACCCATTGTTTCACGTTTATAAACGGCATCACCAACGACAGCTATCCCATACATCAGGCCGCCACCTGATACAGCTCCTATCAGTGCCTTGAAAGGCGATAAACCGCCCGGCAGAAGGGAAACCAGAAGGCTGAATACCAGCAATGTGATTGTGATTCTATCGGGCAGGAGCCTGTGTTCGAGATCTATTGCCAGCCCGATCAACAGCATCGTGACAAAAACGACTTCAACGATAAACCAGATTATCGCACCGTTATTGCGCCACCACAGCCCCAGAAAGAGTAATGCAGTCAGTAATTCTATCAGCGGATATCTGGAGCTGATTGCACCGCGGCAATCCCTGCACCGCCCTCTGAGGATTATGTAACTGACGATCGGAATATTATCGTACCACCTGATCGGTTCTCTGCAATGGATGCAGTGGGAAGAAGGCAGAACTATGGATTCACGGCGGGGAATACGGTAGATGCATACATTTGCAAAGCTGCCGGTTACAGCCCCTGCGATAAAGGCGATCCACGGCCCCATCAGATCAACAAAAGCCGTCATTCAGTGCCTTCCCGCACCCTGAGAGAAGAACAGAATCAGGATCGATTCTGCTCACAGGCCCCCTGGCAGCCTGAAGAACTGTAACAGGTAAAGCACCGGGCAGTCAAACTGCCCGGTGCTATTATCAAACTTACTGCCGGCTCAAGATTACGGCGTAATCGTAACCGGTGTAACTGTCACTATAGTGCTGTTTCGATCCTTGGCCTTCGCCTTGAGTACGAACGTGTCCTTGGTGGCCCGGGCGTACGAGTCGAAAACAAAGGACGCATCGGTCGCGTTCGGAATCTGTACGTAAGCCGACAGAACCGAAGCCAGCGTGGCGTGGCTGGTAATCTGAGCGGTCGTCGGGTAGGACGAAGAGTCATTCTCCGCCTGGAACATACCGAGACCATTCTTGATAGTCGCCAGCTCAGCCTGTGCAGCACCTATCTTGGCCTTGTCGGAGACACCCTGGAAACGAGGGATTGCCACCGCAGCCAGAATACCGATGATAACGATGACGATCAGCAGCTCGATCAGAGTGAAACCCTTTTCATTGCGCTTCAGCACAACCAACCTCCAATTGTTTCAGATAGTGAGTCGTGAAAGAATTCGCTGTAATGTAATGCACATACCGTGCCAATCTTCAATAAAACAATGATAGTCAGTTCTATTTTATTATATATCAACGATATACGTATGATTCATTCGGTTATACTTAACTGTAATCTATGGATAAAGCGTAATTACATCCTTCAACCCGCAACAGAAGTCTTGCATTCTGCAAGAGATTTTAACAATATCACAGATTAACGACAAGATTGGGGCAAATAACCGCCAATCCAGGACTTTTAATCAGCGACGAGGATGTCTAACGCAGAGGTCGCGGCAAATAACCGCTTAAAAAACGTATCTTGAATCGGAAAGTAACCACCGCCTCCTGATTTGTCTGCGGCGAAGCCTGCGGCAGAGACAGGAACCGCCACTGCCTCAGAGCTGTGATTGCGGCTTCTTCCAGAGCAGGTTCCCCCTTCTGCAGCGGACGTATGGCTGTCACATCGCCTGTGGGAGTTACCAAGAAGCGGAAACGGAGCTCCACATCCCTGTCGACACCCGCCGGGTATTCAGGAAGTGCACTGCGTATTATCTCACGGCTTTGACCGATCCATTCGATCAGATATGGCAGATCTGGTCCGACTCCGGTGGCAGAAGGCTGAACATCGGGTAACAGGAGTCCCTCCCGCAGGCCGGGTTGAGATGGAGCAGGTTTGTTCCCCTCCGGTCCTCCCTGAAGGTTGGTTGAAGGCCGTTCCTGTCCGGCCCTCTCAAGTTCTGAAACCAGCCTCGTCGGTTCGAGTCGCTGGACGCTGGCCTCCCTGCGTGTAGCTGCCGCGCTCACCTCTTCCGGCCATACCTGAACCGGGCGCCGTTCGGGGAGCCTGACCACTTCGGTGGATTCAAGCTGCTGCGGAGCGGCAGCTACAGGAAAGCCTGCGGAGACATCCTCAACTCTGGATGCAGGAGCAGAGGAGATGTCGAACAGAAGAACTTCACTGTATTCCTCAACAAGGGATTCCAGGTTCACTCCTATGGTGAAGAAGAGAACCAGAAGAATGAGATGGAAGAGCACCGAGGCTGTCCATCCCTGGAACTTCAGGTCGTAGACGTCGATTTTCACCGACCGCCCTCCTCCGGAGTTCGGGTTGCAACCAGGAATCGACCCGCTCCCACCCTCTTGGCAATATCCATTATCTCTACCGCTCGTCTGAACGGTATCTCTTCATCAGCCCGCAGTATAATGTCCTTATCGGCGCTCTGAGCCAGTTCCTGCTGCAGGCGTGCCGGCAGTTCCTCAAGAGACACAGGTTCATCATTCAGGTATACGCCTCCACTCAACGGAATAGTTACGGTCAGGATCTCTCTATCCACCGTCTCTACCACCTGCGCTTCAGGCAGTTCCACTTTGATCCCGGGCTGCAGGATATAAGTACTGCTGAGGAGAAAAAAGATTAGGAGCAGCAGTACAATATCTGTCAGCCCTATAGCGTTGAAAGCAAATATCGGTTTCCGCTCCGGCTCAAAGTCCACGGTCTGCCTCCATCGGCTGGGCCGAACCTGCACTCACTTCTGTGTCACCCAGAAGGTCGAGCAGTTCCATGCTGGAATGTTCCATCTCGAAAACGAAATGCCTGACCTGTCCAACCAGCCAGTTGTAGAAGATAAGGGCAGGTATTCCGACCGTAAGACCGGCCGCTGTAGTCATGAGAGCCTCCCATATCCCCCCGGCGAGGACGTTGGCATTCACCTGTCCACCCAGTGTCTGAATATCCATGAAGGCTCTGATCATGCCGGTCACCGTACCGAGGAAGCCCAGCAGAGGGGCCACACCGGCAACAGTGGCGAGTGAATCGAGACCGCGCTCCAGCTTGTACAGCTCCGCTTTACCGGCCGATTCCACCGTTTCCCTGATTAATTCCCTGCCGGCACCGGCCCTGAGCACTCCTTCCTTCAGCATGCGCGCGACCGGACCAGGGGTTTCATCACAGATATCGATTGCCCTGCCGACTTCCCCACCTCGCAGAGACTGACGAACCCTGTTCATCAGCGTTCCTGTATTCACCCTGGCTTTGCGAAGAGTCAGCCAGCGCTCAACGATGATCCCTGCTCCGATAAATGAACAGATCACAATTGGAATCATCAGCCAGCCACCCTTTATCAGGATGGAAAAAATGCTCATCTATGCCTCCTCAAAATCTGCGTTAAAACTTCAATGAGAGCCCGAGCGCCGTAGTGCGTCCAGGCATCGAATACCCCTCCCAGACCATTATCTCCCGATCCAGAATATTTCTGAGCTCGAGCCAGCCCGTCAGAGTCGAACCGAATCCGCGTGCAACCCGAATTCCCATATCTGACGCAGGAGCGAGTTTTCTCGCATCCAGGCCTGCCTGCTCGCCAGATCCGTATCTTTCACCCAGGTATGTCATGCGCAGGCCGAGTTCCAGATTCCACGGCCCCCTGCAGTCTATGCCTCCTGAAAATTGTAAGCGTGGAATGTGCGGAAGTTCCACAATTCCTCCTCCAGAAGGATCCCTCAGGACCAGTTCCCCTGAAAGCGCCAGGTTCTCACCAGGAGTACCCTCCAGGTTGAGTCTCGTTTCGTTCACGCCAATCGGCCCCACAGCGTCGAGAATAAAGAGGCCGTTGCTCCAGGGATCGGAAGCGGGTGCCAGACGCCAGAGCGGAAGCCTGTCAAACTGCCGACGTGCAACCTGGAATTCGAGTGTCAGGTGCTGGGCAACTATATACCTGAGTCCGACCTTGAGGTGGAACCGTTCCTCTCCGGGGGCTATTACATAACTGTTTGCAACAAACGGATTCTGCTGTCGCGCCTCTCCCAGACTCAGGTAATCGATCCGCGGTTGATATTTGACGTACATGCTGAAACGGTCTGAATACTGCGATGTAAACTCGGCCAGCGGCCATATGCGTGTTACCTGACCAATACCGGCATCAACCTGGTACCAGACTGCTCCGGCCAGAAAACTGCTCGTTTCACCAACCAGAGACCTTACGGTCAAACTCGCTGACGAGAGAGCGGCGTCCCGGGACCGCTGCGGCCCGGTAATCCTGTCACTCTCCGTGCGCGCATTGAGATCGACAAGGGTGTGTCCGGTCAGCCACTCCACTCCTGCAGATATCCATCCACCCTGATCACGTGGCTGCAGACCGCTTCCGCGTACATCGTCCTTCAGACCGGCATTCCGTCCTCCCACCCCGCCGTAAAGAGTGATCCCCCTGCGGACAGACCCCTTCATCTCGACCGAATAGTCTGCATCGAACCAGGAGCGTGTAGCTCCATCAGGCACACCGGGGATACCAACGTTTGTGGCGCCGATCCCCCATTCCTCCCCCCTGCCCAGGCTGTACCCGAGGTTTATCCTCAACTCGGTATCAGCACCCAGATACCTGATTGCCGAGAAGTCGCTCCTGCCATCGACGGAAGAGCTGTTGGGTATATGGCCGCCCGTACCCTCACCCGCGAAAATCGCCATCAATTGCCACTTCTTGAAATCGATCCAGGCATCGCCGCCGGCAATCAGCTCGCCGAATGTCCCACCGCGCAGGTATGCCCTGGCCCAGTGTCCGGGCCCAACCCGCTCCCGGGCAGCCAGCATTCTTCCTCCCCCCCATCCGGTCCTGCTATTGATCTTTTCTCCTACCGGAGCCCCCACCTCCCGGTCAAGAGCCGTCTGTTTATCTGCAGGGAAAAGCTTGCTCCCCTCCCTGGTTGAAGCGGTGCTGCGGCCGAAAATGACGATATCAGGAAGAGCAAGAGGAGGGAGCGAACTTCTCTTGGCCACGGAGTCCTGCTGCGCCTCTCGGACCGGCTCCCCGGTCTGGGCACAGACCGCCGACGGCAGCAGGGTGATTGCTGTCACCAGGGAGAGGTATCGGGATACCTTCCAAAATCCTTTAGCGTGAAATGTCATAGATGGATTCTATCGAGCAGGGCCCGAACCTGCTGGATGACAGGAGAATCGGGGTAATCATCGAGGATCGACTGGAGCAGAGTGCGGGCCTTCTCATAATTCTCGAGGTTGATGTTTGCCTCTCCCGCCCTCAGGAGTGCTCTGGCGATCCACGAAATGAATGCGGGATAGACATATTTGACCTTCAGATACTGGACCTCCGCTTCACTCCATTGCTGCTGTGCAAAGAGTATTTCACCTGCCAGGTACTGTGCCTCAGCAGCCAGCTCATCCGTCCGTTCGGCCAGGATCGTATTCACCTGGGTCTGAGCGATATTGTAGTTCTCTCTCTCCAGAGCCAGCTCGGCCAGCCTGAGCCTGCCCTGCGTGGCCAGAGGACTGCCGGGGTAATCGTCGATTAGACGTCGCAGTTCCACTTCGGTTCGTGTCGTGTCGTTGAGCCGGCGGTGACAGAGGGCCGAAAGGTAGAGGGCTTCAGCCCTGACAGATGTCGAGGCAAGTATCAGGGGCTCGAGAGTTCGAATCGCCTCCGCATAACCGGCTCTGTCGTATTGCAGTTCTCCCAGCCGTATTCTGGTCTCCTCTGCGAAGGGACTTTGAGGATATCTGTCGAGCAGTTGCAAAAAAGAAGTCTCTGCTTTTTCATTCTCCCCGATACGCTGCCACGACCGGGCCAGCCAGTGAAGAGCTTCACCTGCCACGTCAGGATTGCTGTCTGTGAGACTGCTCAGAACATCTGTCGCATCTGCAAAACGTTCCTGATTGAAGAGAAACTTGCCCTGCTGGAGTCTCACAAGGGCTCTGACGGGCGCCGGTGTCGAAGTTTCCAGCATCGCCGCTGCGATCTGTTCCGCCTCGGTATCACGACCCATCTGAACGAGTGACCACTGCATGCCGCCCACCGCTTCTGCCAGCCAGTGGTCATCTGTATGAGCGCGTGCCAGCTCGCGGTACGAGTCGTGAGCCGCCTGATAGTCACCCGCATTGTAGAAGGCGTCACCGATACCGTACCGGGCGTTGGGGGCAAGGTCGCTGGCCGGCTGCAGTTCCAGCACTTTCCTGTACTCGGCGATCGCCCTGTCGTACTCCTCCAGCCTGAACAGCGCCCAGCCCCTCCAGTAGAGCGCATCATCGTATCGGTCGCTGGAAGGGTATCTGGTTATTATCTCACCCAGAACCGTAAGGGCCGACCTGTACTGCTCGGCCCTGATGAACGAATCTCCTGAAATGTAGGCTACCTGATCTGCATCGGACGCCTGGCGGTTGCCGGCGAGGACATCGTTGTAAGTCACAGCCGCATCTCTGAAACTGTGAAGGTTGTAGTATGAATCGGCAATCCTGAGATGGGCGTCTCTCCTGAGCTCTACATCGCCTCCCTCTGCCGCCACAACCTGGCGGAATGCATCGATCGCTTCCGAATACTGTTTCTGTGAGAAATATGCCCATCCAATGCCGTAGGATGCATCGAGTGCTCTCGATCCATTCGGGAATCGATCAAGATACTGCTGGTAAAGGCCCGAACTCTCTTCGAACGCACCGGTGTTATAAACGGCCTCGGCCTGGAAGAAGAGTGCATCCGGGGCGAGTTCGCTGTCGGGGTAGATCCTGCGGTACCTGGAAAATCCGGCCGCTGAATCGTCAAGCTGACCCAACTGGAACTGACTGTAGGAGCGCTGAAAGAGTGCTATCTCAGCGGCTTCTGCACCCGGCCATTTCTCCAGAACTGAAGCGAAAGCCGTATCGGCACTTGAATAATTGGCCTCCGCCAGCCAGCACTCCCCGATCAGTTCGGCCGCATCCGCGCTGAGGGAGCTCTGACCGTAATTGTCGAGCATTCTCGACAGAACCTGGCGGGCTTCGGCATATGCATTCTGATTGAACCGCAGCAGACCAGCTTCCAGAAGAGCATCATCCGCCCACTCATCCCGCGGGTACCGGTCGGCAGTGGCCAGGAATGCCGAGAGGGCTTCGCCGGAGCGGCCCGACTGGCGCAGAGCCACTCCGGATCTGTAAAGAGCACCGCCTGCCACCGGACTATCCGGATACTTCTCCACTGTTTCAGCAAACGCGTCGGCTGCCCGGGCCGGATCCCCCGTTTTCAGATAGGTCCAGCCTATCGCCACCTGAGCTTCCGGGGCTGCCTGATGCCGCGGGTAATCCTCTACTACACTCTGGTAGTGCCTGCGGGCCAGAGCATATTCCTCCAGATGATAGTATGACTCGCCCAGCAGAAAACCGGCATTCGCCGAAACATCATCACCAAGGTTCAGCTGAACCACCTGGGTCATTGTATCAGCTGCTTCTCCGTACTGCTCGAGAGCGAAATAGCACTGTCCTATCTTGTATAGACATGTAGAGACGAGATCGCTGTCTGAATAGTCATCAAGCACCTGCTGATAGTAAACAAGAGCATCGGCGTACTCTTCCTGGCTCTGAGCTATCCATCCCATGCTGTAGATCGCATAATCGGCAACAGGTGAATCGGGTGTGAGCTTGTACACACTCTGGTATGCCTGGCGCGCATCCTCCAGCATGTTACGCCTCAGCAGCGCCTCACCCAGCCAGTACCTGGCCCTGTCGAGCAGGTCGGAATCCGGCCTGCGCCTGCCGATTGCCTCGAAGTCTGCCGAAGCGGCGAGATAATCGCCAAGTTTGAAGTATGCTTCTCCCTTGCGATACAGCGCCTGATCCAGGTATGGGCTTTGCGGGAAAGCGATCTCGAAAGCTTTCAGCAGGTCTACTGCCTGAAGGTAATGCTCCTGCAGGAAGTGCACCTCCGCCTGCAGCAGGCTTACCTCCTCGACCCTTTTGGAGGTTGAGTACTCGGTCAGGAATTGACGTATCTGTTCGAGTGCAGTCGGGTGGAGTCCGTCGGAAACGAGTCCCCTTATGAAACGGTACTCCTGTTCAGCCTTGTCTACCTGAATGGAGGGCGTGGAAAGAGGTACGCCGTTCTGAGCCAGAGACTCGATGGGAATAATGGTCAAAACCAGCACGACGCCGGTCAACAATATCTTGCGAACAACCGCGGCCCTGAGCGAAGCCCGGTCGAATCGGTTACAGGATTCAGAACAGGTCACGAACTCTCAATCTCTTAAAGGTGCTATCCAGGAGTCTGTCGGGGAAACGCTCCGGCTGCGCACAAATTAGCGAATCCCCCCGACGCGACCAGCCTTCAATTCCCGGATGTTAACATCACCGCTGTTCTCAATTGAACGACTGGTTTCACCGGGTAGTTCCAACTCTCTGTCTCGGAAATACAGGGTTCTCTACTAAAGTGCCCTGAATCATAAACCCGGTGCGGCACAGTGGAGTCCTCTGTTATGCAATGGACTTCTGACTCAGGACACCAGGGGGAAACTTGCCGTCATCGTCGTACCCTCTCCCGGGCGGCTGTCAACCGACAGAGATCCTCCATAAGCGTCAACAATCGCCATCGTGATGGCAAGGCCCAGTCCAGTCCCATCTGTTTTTGTGGAGAAATACGGTTCGAATAGACGTTCCTGTACTTCAGGTGCAATCCCTTCTCCTGTATCGGAGACCTGCAACCAGACTTTCCGGTCGTCATGTCCACTCGTCACCGTCAGTACGCCCTCTTCACCCATTGCATCCACGGCGTTTCGTATAAGATTGATCGCTACACGCCGTATCTGCTCCGAATCGAGAAGGGCAGCCGGGAGTTCCGGGTCAAGACCGCGCACAACCTTGATCCCGTCAGGCAGGGCGGGCTCGAAGAGGTTGAGCGCCTCTTCCAGCGGTTCATTGAGATCTGTCGGTTCACACCTTACCACCGGCAGTCGTGCGTATGCTGAGAACTCATTTGCTATCCTGCGCAGCCCCTCTACCTGCTCAACTATTGTGTCTGTGCATTCGTGAAGGATCCGATCGAGATCCTCTGTTCCTTCATCGTATGCCCGACGCAGGAACTGAGCCGACAACTGCATCGGCGTAAGGGGATTTTTAATCTCATGTGCGACCTGCCGGGCCATCTCCTGCCACGCTCTCTCCCGTTCGGCCCTTGCCAGCTCATCCCTGTTCTCCCTCAATGCCAACACCATCTGGCGGAAAGCCTTCTGCAGTCCTCCTATTTCATCTCCCCTTGTGACCGGTATCGTGACATCCAGATCGCCTCCGGCCACACGACCGGCCGACCTGGTTAGACTTCCTACCGGTTGCGAGATCCGCCTGGCCACCATCAACGCAACAAGAGTCACCGCCACAACAAGCAGGATGTAGATGCTGGCCATGGTAGTGAATAGTCTGGCCAGTGCGGGATCGTTCTGTCCCCAAAATCCGAACCTTCTCTGGGATATGGTGGCTACGGCCATGCCGGAGTAATCGGTGAGAGGCCGATAGGCAAAGAGGTAACGGAGGTCATCCAGTTCCCCCCATCTGAAGGCTGCAACATCACGCCCCCTGCTTCCCTCCCATCCCGGTCTGGAGGCCAGCATCGGAGCAAGCAGGCCTGCCGTGTATGGAGCTGGTTCAGTTGAATGGTTCAGACGGCCATCGAGGAAGAGATCTACCTGCCACCGGGAGTGCTCTGAAGCCTGGCGGAGCAGATCCGCTGAAAAGGGCCTTACAATCAGAGCAGCTCCCCGCGAATATCGCGGACCGACCGGCACAACGGCCGCAACCCACAGATTGCCCGATCGGAACACGAAAGACCTTCTACCACGGCCTATCACCAGTTCGCGCAGCGGGATCCGGTCAGCAAGAGAATCGGTGAGCGTTCCCGCAGTTCTAACCAGGTTTGCGTCAAAGAGTGCCCACTGCGTTCCTCCACCCTGCTCTCCTGCCAGACGAGTTCCTCCAAATTCGCTTTCGCGAGCCAGCTCCCCGGCCCACTTCTCAGTCTGCCCGAGGATAGACCGCTGGACCTCCTGCAGATTCTCGTCCAGGCCGTCCTCCCATGCGGTCTCCTCCCTGTTCAGTATGAATCCCCTCGTGAGCATCCACAGTGCCACAAGGGGCACAAGTGCAACTACGAGCAGAGGGATCAGCAGTCTGGTCCTGAATGAGACTCTCTTCATCACATTGCTCAGAACCACCCCGGAACCGGCAGCGACGGCAGCAGGCAGCCAGGCCAGCAGCATAATCGTTCCTGTGAAAAGGAGGATAACATTCAGAGCCTCCACGACCTTGCCCCACAGACCCGTTCTCAATACGCCCAGACATGCGATCCGGCGTTCCACCGACTCGACGGCGGTGACCTCACCGCCCGGAACCGGCGGACGAACCGAAGGAGTCTCCAGCCAGAAGTAGTATTCATCGGCGCCACCACCCACCCACCAGCCCCGTCGGAACCACACTCCCGGTTCGCTTCTGCTGCGGAGTCTTTCAACTGCAGAAGCTGGTACTGAACTCGGGGCCGTTGCCAGACCCGGATTGTTCGGCAGAGCCAGCAACCGGTACGCTTCATCATACACCCTGACGAAGAGGAGCCCTGCCAGCCTGCCCGATCTCTCAGAGATTCCGGCAGGTTCGGGCTGCAGCCAGAGACGGCTCTCACCTGTTGAGAGGAACCGCAGCGGTTTCCTCTTGAGTGCAACCAGCAGAGAACCCCTCCTGTCGGGTCCCGGGACCGCCATCAGGAGTGTCTCTTCTCCGAAATAGGCTGGTGAACCGCTCGTAAGGGCCATTCTGCCTTCACCCCGTGCCACCCTGGCCAGCATGCTGTCGAGGGTGGATATCTCAAAAATATCAGATTCAGTTGAAAACCTTCCTGTCACTGATCCCGCAGCGCCGACAACCAGCACGCCACCTGCGATATCCTGCTGATCGAGGCCCAGCAGGTTCCAGACCAGGAAAGCGGTGCGATCACCTCCTGCCTTGAAAGACGCCAATCCTGCGGCAGCTTTCCGGATGTTCTCTCTCAAGATTGCCACCTGTTCCGAGTCGAGCCCCACCCCGGTACCCTTGAGCGACTCGGCCGATTCGTTAACCACCCTTCTGATCATCACTTTGCCCAGCTCACCTTTAACAGGCAGTTGTACGAACGCACCCAGCAGTGCCAGGCCGAGCAGAGTAATCAGAATCCCGCGTTTCCCTAAGTAGTCGAGAAGGAGGGCTGTCATGAGCGTACCGAAAAGTGCCACGAATGCTCCGATAAACAGGTTGCCGCTCCACGCATTTGTCAGAGAAGCAGCCGCACCACCGGCTGCAGCTGCAGCTGTTGAGTAAATGAGCCCGCTGATGCCCCATCGCTGCCTGAGGATTGCGGCCGATCCACCTGCCGCCCCGATAACGGTCAGGGTCATTGCGACAGCTATCAACCAGCCGATCAGGTCCTTGACTGCCGGCAGGAAACTCAAGCGGGCCCAGAACCATGTTGGAGCGAACCGGTAGAGGTCCTGCATCAGACCAAGGCCCGCAACCCACAGCAGAGTGACACCTGCCAGAAGGCAGACGGTTATGACTCTGCCATACCTGCCGTTCAGATAACCGGAAACACGTTCTCTAACCTGAAGTGCGAACCATAGTGCCAGACCGGCGGCGGCAACGGCTATGAAAGCCTGATTGGTCAGCTGATGGCCGGTCCACGAGGGAGTGATAAGATCCAGCTGCAGCGGTCTGCCCATCTCACCGAGCAGCAGAGGTACGGCTGCAGCATAGATAAGGGGAGCAGCGATAAGACCTCTGGTTGATGAGCTTTCCCTCAACAACAGGCCAATACTGGTTCCCAACAGGGAAATCAGCAGAACAATCTGGGCAATATTCCGCGCCGGATAGGGAATTGTATCACGTGTCCAATCCCTGACTCCGATAGTCACAGAACTTCTTTCACCCTGCTCACCCCCTCTGATCTCGACTCTTCTGACCAGCCTGGGTGAAAGAGCCGTGTTCAAGAGGGGTTCAACTCCGGGAGCCGGTCCCGATGCTGATTCCATTCTGGCAAGAAGCGCACTTACCACTACCTTCCCCTGCCCGGCCTGATAGAGCACATGGGCGGTGGCAGCAAGATGATCACCGGCAATCACGAACTCTGATTCGCCGTCGAACGGTTCAAGACGATCCCGGGAGGTGACTACCTGGATGGCTGCCGCAGACATGAATGGAGAACCGGCCCAGCTGAAGGAGACCGGATTATCAGTCACCCAGCTTATCGCTGCGGCATCACCGCCGGACATGTCGGCGACCGATGACCAGAATTCCTCCACTATCTTCTGACGGGCCATACTCTTATCGGATGCCTCCATAACCTCCGATGCACGCTCCGCCGTTTCCTGCAGCATTGCTCTTACATCCTCGACCGCCCATTCGATCGCTTTTCTGTCACCGGCATCAAGGCGCTGAAGACGGGTCGGTGTGAGATTTACAGGCAGCAGGAGAACGCCGATCGCGGCCAGTACGGCCATCCCTATTGCGGGCCAGAGCAGTATCCCGCCAGGTTGCGAATGAGGAGCCGATCTCTGTGAGGATCTGTATAGAAACCAGGCTGGTATCAGCGGCAGGAAGCCTACCGGAAGCACCCCGCCCCATCCGATGTAAAGGGCAGTCAGTATGCTCACCAGAGTCAACCAGCACCAGCGAAGGGCCGTTTCCCTATCCCTGGTCAATTCGACCGGGCCCGGCTGTTTGGTCGATCGAGCGTTCATCATAATCAGAAGTACAGGGGATGAATGACCGCGTCAACAACCGCTGCCAATATAATACGACCCGGCCCACCCTGCGGCAGGCCGGGTCGACCCATTCGGTATCGGGAGAGGGGTCAGAACCGATAACCGAACGACATCAGGAACTGCCCGCTCTCCCAGCTCTCACTTGTAGAGTTGAGCAGGGTTTCCCAGCGTGCAGTCCGGTATGCAAAATCAAGGTTGACCGTGTTGCCGATCATCCAGCCAAGACCGACACTGTATATCTTGCGATCGCTTGCTATCTGGAGACCGGCCGGCTGGAACTGCAGAGGAGCCTGGCGATAACCGGCCCGAACCGATGCACCACCGGGAATCCTGAACTCTATTCCACCACCCAGCTGCCAGTGCGGCTTGTAGTTCTCGGCAAAGAAATCTGAATCGAAGCCATCGTAGGGAGCTCTCGAATACCACGACTGTGAATAATCGTAGTATGAACCGCCGCCGGTGAGAGTAACACCCCACAGATGCAGAGCGGCACCAACTCCAAACTCGAAGGGAAGTTTCAGATAGTAGTCGTAGATACCGCTGTCGTCGTATGTGACTTCTGAGGTACCGTCATCGTAGTAGAGGATCTCCGACTGGTACCAGTTCTCAGTGATCTCAACCGATGAGGGGAACCTGATCGTACCACCGAAGGAGAGGAGAGAGACTGGACGCCACAGCCCTCCGAACGCAATCCTGAGACCGCGACTTCTGTATGTATATTCGATCCCGTTATCCCGCCGGTGTCCGTCGTAGGGTGTCCAGACATCCTCGGTGTCGTAGGCATCCAGCAGGTAGGTATAACTGTCGCTGCCGCTGATGGCCTCCAGACTGGTGCCGAGGAAAAATCCCCTGGCAACTTCCATCGAAACACCGGCGCTGTAACCGTAGAGTGAACCTCGATCGGTATCGCGGATCTCAACCCAGGTATCACCCAGATCTGGATCGGTGGAAGTGTTGTACCCTTCTTTTCTGTACCGGTTGTCCAGGTCACGCAGCCTGTGAGCTCCGAAAGCGAAAACCAGGCTTCCTCTCTCTGCAGGCACTGCATAGACTATCCCGAGTGCATCGAGACCGGTGCTCGACACCTGTGAATTTGAGAGAGAGCCGAAATACCTGTTGTTCAGGGTAGTGGCACGGTGAGCCATACCCCCCTCCAGCCGCATCCCCCGAACCAGTCCAAGACCTGCAGGGTTGTAGTAGAGGCTGTGGATATCACCACCGAGGGCGTAATATGCTTCGCCGAGTGCAATAGGGCGGGCACCACTGCCAGCAGGTATTACGGCCAGGATCTCAGGGCTCTGGGCCAGGGATGCCGAGGGAATCCAGATCACCAGAGCAGAGATGAGCACCAATCCGTTTATCTTTTTGGTGTTTCTGATGTGCCTCAACATGGTATTGCTCCCTTCAAACCTTATTCAACCGCCCGGCCTTCACATGTACTTATCGCGGAGGCCTTCTCGTACGCGACTGTGCAACAGTTGAGCTGGTACGAGAACCGGACCTGCTCATCCCAGAACTCATTGTCCGGGATCCGCTATTCATTGACGAAGAACTCGAACTCGTTGCCATAGATCCCGAACTATAACTCCGGTCACTGTAGCTATTTGATTGTGCATATGATCCTGACATTCCGGTTAAGAAGCCGGTATCCGCGGAACGAAAACTGGTCGTATGAGACCTGTTACTCACGCCGTAATTACTAACCGGTGTTGATACATATGAATGATATGTGAGGCCGGACGCCGACGTTATAACCTCCGGCGGTGGACGAGAAGCAGTGGTCCGCGGAGGACGTGAACCGGTTGTACGTGACCCTGAACTCGTTCGGCGTGTTGGACGTGAGGTCGTGGTCCGCGGCCGTGAACTCGTCCTGGATGACGGGCGCGAAGTCGTGGTCCGCGGAGGACGTGAACTGGTCGTACGTGACCCTGAACTCGTCCTGGGCGGCGGGCGCGAAGTCGTAGTTCGCGGCCGACTCGAAGTAGTCGGACGTGACGTCGTGGTTCGCGGCCGTGTGTAGGTCCGTGAAGTCGTGGTCGGCCGCGATGTATTCGCACCCGGATTTGATCTGGTCGTCCTCGTCCGCATCACCGTCGTGCGAGATGTCGTCCTGGTTGAGGTCGGATTAGTCGACGCGGTGGTCTCCGGCGGAGGACGCGACGTTCTCGGACGCCTGGTCGTCGTGGTCCTGGGCGGCGACGATCCTGTGGTCCTGTTGCGCGAGCCGCTTCTTGCCGAAGATCCCGAACTGCCCGATCCACGGCTCGAACCTCTTGTCCGTCCCAGAATCTGACCCAGAGTCCTGAATATGGTCCTCGAGGTCGAGCTACCGCTGTTGGTCCGTTCATTGCGGTTCTTGGCGCTGGCAGGACCGGTCGTTGTGGCCGGCTTCTCCCGCAGAGGCTTCACCCCCCCGACGACCCCCTGCGTTGCGGGCGGTACGGCACGGATCTTTTTCTGCCTGATTTTCGATCCATTATTGTCAGCTCTGGTGCGGGGATCTCTGCGAGAAGTTGTCCTGCTGCCATCTGTCACTGGCGTGGAGCGATCTCTACGACGCCTCGCATCGGTGAGAGGATTGTCTCCCTGCGTTGTCCTGTCACGCTCAGTTCCCGTCGCTGCATCCCGACCGGTTCTGTTTCCACCACGTGCGTTGCGGGCTTCGGCCAGTCCGTTCCTTCTATCAAAGCTCCTTCTTTTATAGTCACTGCTTACGATAATCCCTGTGCCTCTGCCTCCGTACCAGTAGGAACCCCAGTACGGATCGTAGTAGAAAGGATCATACCAGTAGTAGTTATCGAAACGGTACGGCCAGTACCAGCCGGCCTGCACATAACTCCACCTCCAGGGGTACCAGTACCAGCTGTAACCGGCGTCGTAGTACCAGAAGGGATCACTCCACCAGAGATCCCAGTAGTAGGGATCATACCAGCCGTAATCGTAGCCGAAACCGCCCCACAGCCAGCCGACACTCCAGCCGAAAGCCAGCCTTTGCGGGCGGTAACGGTAATATTGATTCACGTTGTAGTAGCAATCTACGTAGAGACGACGTACCCACGGGCTGTATCCGTACGGGTCGTAACCGTAATCGTGACGGTAGCGGATTCCGACCCCCTGCACACCCGTATCAAAATCTGCCGAAGGAATCTGTACACCTACACCCTGAGGCTCTTCGTAAATCAGTACCTGCTGATCGGGAACAACTTCCTCCTCCACAGGGATATCCCACTCTTCGTATTCGATGCCTTCGAAGCGATCGACCAGCCGGCCCGATGCATGTGTGGCTACAACCGTGTAACAGCCACTCAGCAGCACGAGCAGTGAGATCATGCCGACCAGCAGCACTGTACCCTTCCAGGCCCGGCTGTTCGCCGCCACAATCTGTTCTCTCTCTGTGGTTTCGATCGTTTTCATTCTGAATTCTCCTGGTACGGTCTTCATCAGACCCACCTCACTCATTCGATATTCCCGAATATCCGGGATGAATTGAGTCAAGCACGGCGTCACTCTCGGTGCCGACATTTGCTGTGAGACATGACACAAGCTTCTATCCATTGGATATCAACAAGAAGTGTGCCACAATCTCATCAGGGACATAAAAGAAAAGGGAACTGGCAGCGATTACCATGTTAAGACATTGATTAATGATAACTTACGTTGATTCGACGTTTCCGGGATTCCGGATTTGAGAAGGAACAGAATAAAGAGGAATTCAATCCCGAAACCGGCGTATGAAATGGCTGTGACCAACTACAGGGACAGCTGATGTCCTTATAACAGGACAGTTATATACAGATATTTCAGGGAATCCTTACCAGAATTGACAGGATAGTAACCAGTTCATCTCTGCGGGAACCGCTCCGTTCAGGCAGGCGGTTCAGATATGAGGAGAAGTACTCTATCACATCTCTCAGTGGAACGATCCTGCGGTAAACGAGCATCTGATCGTTGATATCCATTCTGACCAGACCCCTGTCTGCCAGTGCTGCAGCAAGCTGCTGCAGATCATTCAGGCCTCCCTGGAACTGAGGATGCATCCTGGAGTACCACTCGAATATGTTGATCGGCAGGTAATCATCAAGTGCGGCATAAGCCATGACCTGCTCAAGGTTCAGATCCAGATCGGGTGCCACATCAGCATCGGGATCGCGATTCATCAGCCTGTTCCAGGCCTTCTTACCCAGGTTGGTAAGTGCCTGCATTACCGCTCCGGCGATAGCTATAACCGGAAGCTGGGGTTCTCCCCGCAGTTCTCTGATGCTGCCCGGCACAGGGACAGGTTCGGCTGTCGTGTGTGATCCTATCGGTGCAGCCCTGGCTGCTTCCAGGACATCCTCTGCAATCTGGATCAGTCTTTCCTGTGCGAAAAGCAGAGTATCGATAACTGTGGCACCCGGCTCATTCAGCGGCAGATATGAAGGAGTGGATGCCAGAGCCTGACGGATGGGGCCCGAAACCCGGCTGGTTCTTTCCGGCACAGATATTGGAAGCCTGAACGTGTATGGAGGTTCGGCCTCCCAGGTGATCCCTTCTCTTATACCTACAGAGGAACTGACCTGCTCTCTCACACCAGCTTCAGATGGTTCCGGGATCTCTTCCCTTTCAGACAGGAGTGGTGTTTCGCTCTCTTCAACGGGTATTACAGGGGATTCCGGTTGAGCAGGAGCCTCTCTGGCAGTAATCGATATGAAATCGATCGGCATCAGTTCGAATGATCTCTGATTCACACGTATATGCACCAGCACGAAGGTTATTCCGAGCAGGAGATGAAAGAGAGCCGACGCTGTCCAGCCGAACCGGCGCATATTGTGCTTCCTATCCCTCCGTCCTCTGTGACCAGAGATAGCGGTATCGGTAATAATTGTTCAGGATAGTCCTGACAAATGTCCTTGTCTCTGAGAAACCAATGGACTCGATAAATGTTTCAGGCCTGCCGTCCTCAAGATCCCGTTCCCAGCGCCGAACATTCGTTGCACCTGCATTATAGGCAGCCAGAGCTTTCTCAATTGAACCGTCGAACTGATCCACAAGGCGCGCCAGATACGGTATGCCGAGCCTCAGGTTCACATCCGGTTCATATAGATCCTCATCCTCGACAGGTGCCATTCGGAGCCGCCTGGCCCAGTCATCGGCGGTTTCGGGCATAAGCTGCATCAGGCCGCGCGCACCCAGATAGGACCGGGCATCAGGCACAAACGCACTCTCCTGCTTTATCAGGGCGAGGACAAGAAAGGGATCCAGATCCCTGTTGTACGCTTCACGGGCTATCAGATCGGTGTAATAAAGCGGGAAACTGAGTTCCCTGAACCTCGGATCCTCTTTATCCCATCTGCCTGTTCCAAGCAGTCTTTCCCCAATCTGAACCGCGGCACTGTAGGCCCTTCCTTCCACGCTCAATTCCCACATTCCATACAATTGATGCCTCGTCAGAGATCGTCCCCGGAGGGCGTGCTGGAGCTGAGTCTCTCCCTCCCTGCTCAGGCCAACCCTCAGGAGAATGAGAGCAGCACTTACAGACTGATCGGCCCACTCAGGGACAACAAGTTCCCGATCAATATCTATCTCCGAGACCCGGATCGGTTCAGGCAGTTCCCTGCCGAGTTCGATCAGTGCCAGAGCACCGTAATAGGTGTCAGGGTAACGCTCCCCTGCCCTTGTGAAATAAGTTGAGGCTGAAGCAGAGTCACTACTCGCTCCGGCCATCCTGGCCGCCCAGAACCACCCCTGTGCCTTTTCCTGCGGATGGTAGACTCCCTTACCGAGCTGCAGGTACCACTGCATCGCTTCTGTTGACTCTCCTTCATCCCTGGCGCCGCTTCCCAGCTTGAAGAGGATGTCGGCGTTGCCCCAGTGGGTCGGGTAATCTGAAACGAGGCGCGTATATATCTTCCTGGCGGCCGGGTAATCCGATTCCACCAGGCGATCGCCGGCCATCCGCAGCATTCTGGGGGCATACCGGCTGGCGGGGAACCGATCCGTAAAGGAGACCAGGGCATCAGCCGCTGCCCTGCGATTGCTCGAGGCGGCAACTGCCAGAGCACTGTAATAGGCCGCCGCAGTACGGTAGCGTCCGGGCTTTGATCCCACCTCTGACAGTATTGCCGCTGCCTCCCGGTATGATCTTTTCCGGAAGAGGCTGACCCCCAGTCGATAGCGGGCCTCTGAGAGAAAGTTCGGGTCAGCTGACGAACTCAGAACCGTCCGGAATGCTCTCTCCGCCCCGTTCCAGTCAGCGAGTTCGAACAGGGTCCTGCCTGCCGAAAGCAGATCGCCGGGATCGACGTTCTCTTCTGAACTGATCAATTCACCTGCCGATCGGCCCCTCGCCTCATCACTTCCAGGCAGAGCCAGCGCGCGTGATCTCAACTCGGAGGCTTTCCGGGCATCGCTTTCCGATACGATGTCGGCAAGCCGGTCGGCGGAGGCTGCGGCATCACCCTCCCTCTTTTCCACCATCTCCTCCAGGATGGAAACCTCCAGCTCCTGCTCTCCCCTCCCCCGGGCAATTTCCAGTCGTAATTCCATTACTTCTGCACGCAGAGGACCGCCATCCAGATCTGCTGCAAGAAGGGTGAGCATTGAATCTGCTGCAGCGGGTGATCCTGCTTCGATCAACACCTGGGCGTGATAGAACTGAATCCAGCCGCGGAGAATTCCTGAGAGGTGCTGCTCCGCCCTTGACAGGACCTGCATGGAGGAGGTCAGACGACCGATCCGCCTGTAGGCAACACCGAGGCCGATTAATGCCTCTGCACTGAGTTCATCATCAAGGACGCTCGATCTGAGAAGTGTTACGGCCAGAGAAGCATCACCATCCCTCAGAGCCTTCAATCCGGCCTCGAGGGTCGGGTTCGTCTCTTCTTCCGGTATTCGACTTACAGCCCTCGTAAAACCAGACAGGTGGAATAAGGACAGAAAGAGGGATACAATCAGTATCATGCGACCGGGCAGAACCGGCAGGCGTATACCAGGCAGTGATCTTATGCCATCGAGCAGAATCATGAGTGTTGAGAACCTAAGAGACCTTTCCCTGCGCGTCAAGTGACCGGAGCAGAAATCCATATCGGTCCTGCAGGCTGGTCGTATGACGACTGGCGGGGGTGTGTCTATCCACAGAACGCTCCTTCCAGGTTCGATCAACTCGCCTATCTGAAGGATTTCTTTAATACAATCGAGATAAACAGTACTTTCTATCGTCCTCCCGGGCCTAAGACGGCCGAATCGTGGGTGCGCAGGGTCGAAGAAAACCGGGACTTCATTTTCACCGCCAAATTGTGGAAACACTTCACGCACGAACCGCGAACTCTCGACCGCGGGGCAATCGATCAGGTAACCGAATCGTTCAAACCCCTGCACGATTCGGGACGTCTTGGCGCAGTGCTTTGCCAGTTCCCCTGGTCGTTCAAGGGCGACAGGGCCAATGCCGGATACCTGAATAATCTCTTTGAAGTCTTCTCTGAATACCAGTTGGCCCTCGAAGTGCGTCATGCATCATGGGACACACATGATGTCTATGAGTGGCTGAGGAAAGAGGGCGTGGCTTTCTGCAACATCGACCAGCCGGTAATCGGCCGCAGTCTGGACAAGACTGAGGAGGCAACCGCTCAGATCGGGTATTTCCGACTGCACGGTCAGAACAGAGAAAACTGGTTCAGCGAAGATACGAGCGTTGAGGAACGGTACAACTACCTGTACGACTCCGAGGAGCTGGAGCCGTGGGCCGAAGCCGTAGAACGACTCGCACCAGGGCTCAGCCGCGTTTTTCTGATCTTCAACAACCACTACCAGGGTCAGGCCCCGGCAAATGCGCTGGAAATGATGGCTCGCCTGTCAGGTGCCGGTGTTGAAGTTCCTGAACCCTTATTAGAGGCATTTCCGCGCCTGGAGAAGATGAGCAGGAGCAGGCAGACAGGAATCGTAAATCCCGGCTTACGCGGAAACAGCAGTCTGTGAGGTCTGCCTCTTTCCCTGTTTCGAAGGTTGTTGCTGTGCAGGCAGGGACTGCCCCACTGCCGGCAGTTCGCCCCTGCCCAGAACCTGAAGGCGCTCCATGGTCAGCGAAACCGCTCCCCAGTCCTCCTCCACGGTTCCGGTCAGGATGAAGGGTCCCCTGGTCATCAGTTCGGGCGCGTATCGCCTGTACTGGCGGGGGAAAACGGTCACCTCGTAGAGGGCGGTTGTATCCTCGAACGAGATGAATTCCATTACCTCGTTGTGGATCGTGCGGATCGGCTTGGCCGTTACCCTCCACCCCACGACCCGTACCCTCTTTCCCAGGTTCTTCTTCAGGTCCTCTGCCTCTATCAGGGGGGGTCCCTTTTCTGCGGCAATCCGTGCGATCGTTTCGCCGTAAAGGGCCAGTGGATGTGCGCTTACCAGGAAGTCGAGCGCCTCTGCTTCGAACGCCATTATTGTCTGCTCGTCGTACTGCGAAGCCTCTGGAGGCTCCTGAACCAGCGGGATTTCGAGGGGGAGTTCCAGGGAAGCACCGGAGCGGTTCCTGTTTGCCGCCGAACGCCACAGCAGGGCGCGCCACATCAGCCCGGGCCGGCTCCCCTCGTCCAGACTGTCGAGTGCCCCGCACCGTATCAGGGCATCGATTTCGGCCGGCTCCAGATCCACGCGCTCCAACAGGTCATCGAATCCCGTAAAGGCCCCCTCCTTTTCACGGGCCTCAACCAGGGCATGCCGGCCCTCTTCAGTCAACCCCCTCACCTGGCAGAAACCGACGCGCAGCCACCCGCGGCAGCCGCCGGGCAGATCCAGTTCATCCATCTGCACATCACCCTCTGCCAGAGCCTCGGCGGCTTCAACAGCTGCAGGCCAGGTGTAGCCGGTCCAGGCGACCCTGCTCTCGTTGACATCGGGGCCGCGCAGCTCCAGGCCCATCCGGACCGCCTCCGAAATGTAGGCGAAGGTGGTGTAGAAACCTCCGAAGTTAGAACGTTCATCACAACCAAGGCTATCCAGAATATCTTTGACGTGTTTGGACGCTTTAGCGGACATGTCTCCCCCTTTCTCTCAATTATAAATGAGGGGAAGATCTCTGGCAAGGTAAAAGCGAAAGAAAGGCGAAGTCCATTATTATTGCCTAAATCGAGATGTATCTACGTGTAATGAAGTGTGCTAGATGTTATGAGTATCAGTACACTACCAAATAGCTATTAGGAGACGTTAGGAGGTGTATTTCAGTTTCTGCAATCTCTCCAGAAAGTCATAATAACCAATATTCTGTCGCTAAGCCTTGCCAGGCGTCGTATAGCACGTATGAGAAACAACAAGAAATCACTTGACAGAAGCAGTATTTATTATTAACTTTAAGACGTATCGAGCATACCTATTTCTTATCGTAAGATGTAGTTCCTCCAGCAGAATGTGAAGTTTCAACATGTCCGTCCGAATTACAGAAACAATTAATTTTGATCTCACAGAAGCAAACATTAGTGCTTCAACTCACGAGATCCGCAATGTAGCCATCTTAAACCCTATATCCAAGAACGGCAGAAAATATCTTCAACCCGCTATGGATGACGTAGTGGGTTTGATAAATCGAAGTGGCGCAAAGTCCTTCCTCGATCATTCTGAAATGCCCTGCCGACCGGTTCGCGAGTTGCTTGGAAGAGTAAGCAACGCAGAACGGAAATACATGCGAGTTTTTGCAACCCTGGTTGTTCTGCGCCACAACTGCGTATTCCGGTGATCCCGACCACCCAGTCCGGTCCAAGCCGACCACCTGTTCCGGAGCATCTCGACCACTCAGTCCGGACCATTCCGACCACCCTGACAACATTCACCACTTCTGTCGGAGCGAAGCGACGCTGGAGCTTGTTTTACTCGGTCTTTTCCTCCTCTGTATCTGAGCCGGAAGTGCTGTTTGACCACCGACAATTATATTTACCTACCGTATTGCTTCACCTAAAAATGTTACCCAAATGTAGTTGTCGTTGATCAGCTGTTGTAACGTCGTCTCATCGATCCTCCTTTCAGTGTAATCAGATGTGAGCCGTGTACCAAGCGATCCAGGATCGCATCACCGAACGTAGGATCGCCTGTGAGCTCATGCCAGTTCTCCACGGGGAGCTGGCTGGTTACCAGAGTAGCGCGTGTGCCGTAGCGATCTTCCAGGATCTCGAGGAAGTCCATACGTTCGATGCTGGCAAGCGGAGCGAGACCAAAATCATCGAGCAACAACAACTGTGTCTTGGCCAGTTTCTCAAGGAGTTTCCCATAGGAGCCGTCTGCTCGGGCAAGTGCCAGATCTGAGAGCATCCTGGAGAAACGGTAGTAGCGGGTTGAAAGTCCCTGCCGGCACGCACTGTGAGCAAGAGCACATGCCAGGTACGACTTGCCGGTACCGGTAGCGCCGGTAATCAGTACCGTCTGGTGGCTGCGGATCCACTCGCATGATGCAAGCCGGAGGATTACTGAGCGATCCAGTCCCCGTGGAGAACGGAAGTTGATATCCTCCACACAGGCCTGCATACGGAGCCTGGCACCGCGCAGAAGCCGCCTCCAGACGGTCACCACCGTACTTCTTGGACAACCTCATCAGGCCCAGGC